>JAGLXI010000143.1 GCA_023132995.1 Candidatus Zixiibacteriota bacterium
ACATTAATTGTGAGTCAATTCGCAAAGTGACGCAACTTCGGTTTCGCTTGGTTTCTGGGAACATCTGAGCTATTTTTACGGTGAGTATGCCAAGGGCATTTTCTTTGTGATTGCCTCGGCACTATTTGTTCTGGCAGTGCCGGCCATTCTTACGAGACCGGCCAAGCTTTGGGGGATGGTCATTAGAGTCGCGAAAAGAACAACCGATATCGTTGCTGCTGTGGTGGGGTTGATTCTGACTATCCCGGTCTGGCTGATCATGCCCATCCTAATCAAGCTTGGGTCCTCTGGACCGGTGTTTTACACGCAGGTGCGAGTTGGAGCCAACCAGCGCCGACGCAGCCGGCGTTATTGCCAGCGGACCGATGTGCCCGACCGCCGCAGCCGGGAGCGCCGCCGCGATGACTACAATGGTCGGTTGTTCAAGCTGATCAAGTTCCGCACCATGGTTGCCGATGCCGAGAGAGCCAGTGGCCCGATATGGGCTACTAAGAACGATCCCCGGGTTACCCGACTGGGAGCGCTGATGCGCAAAACACGGTTGGATGAGATTCCACAGTTTCTGAACATCCTAAAAGGGGACATGTCTCTGATTGGCCCGCGACCGGAGCGTCCCAATTTCGTCGGCGAGCTTTGCGGGAAAATCGACGACTACTCTCGGCGGTTGGAAATCAGGCCCGGTCTGACCGGTCTGGCCCAGGTCGAGACCGGCTATGATTCATCGCTTACTTCTGTAGCGGAGAAAGTCAAGTACGACATCAAGTACATAGACAACTGGTCATACTGGCTGGATGTGAGGATCATGCTCAAGACGGTGATGGTCGTTCTCACGGGCAAGGGAGCCTTTTAGGGCCTGTTCCGTGCGTTCAACGAAAGCTTGAGGCCGCGACCTTCGCGGCCTTTCTTTTTTCTTGTACTTGTCATTGTCGCTTGAGTATCTTGTCGGCGAAGGAATGCTGTAAAAGATAGCAATCAAACACAGGGTAGATCAGTATGTTGAAAAGGATTTTGACAGCTATCTTGGTGGTTCTGTTCTTCCCGGCGCTGTCTTTGGCGCAGGATGCCGCCCAGGGGGACGTAACCATACGATCCGACCCACAGGGAGCTCTGGTTACTCTTACGGGGGAGATGATCGTCTCGGGAGTCACGCCCGCCCGGTTTCGACAGTTGCTGATCGGAAAATACATCGTCAGCGTCGAAAGGCCGGGTTACGAGAGGTACACTTCCAGGGCGTTCCTCGATCCCTCTCGCTCGATGGAGATTGACGTCAAGCTTACTCCCAAGACACGGTTCAAGGCTGCCGTGAGGTCTCTGGTTGTTCCCGGCTGGGGCAATACTACTCCGGTCAGAGGAAAAAGGCATTTGCCCTGGCGGTTCTGACGCTCGGTTCGGCCGCAGCCTATCTGGTCGCCGACAACGATTTCGATGACAAGAACGATGAGTATGAGGCAGTCCGGCAGCAGTACGACGACGCCGGGACAACGGCCGAACGCCAGAGGCTCTGGCCGGCGTTGCGAACCAGCAGGCAGGATGCTTACAATGCTGAAACGGTTCGCCGGATCACTCTTGGTGCCATAGTGGGTTGCTGGGGGCTGAACCTGCTGGACGCCCTTATATTCTTCCCCGACGAACGAGCAGACATCAGGGTCAAAGGCTTCAGTATCCATCCCGAGGCTGGTTTCGATCGGGTCGGGTTGACAATAGTACGAAGTTTCTAAGCGGACTGGGTGAGTTATGAGAAAAGCAGTTGCCGTTTCGCTGATAGTGCTGGCTATGGCCACGGCCGGTTGTGACCGGACGATCGAGAGCAAAGACCCGCCGCAAGCCTTCCCTCAGGCAGGCCCGGTTCCCGTTAATGTCGAAGCCCTGGTCAATGACGGCTCGGTGACTTTGACCTGGGAGATTTCCGACAGCTCTTCGGTGGCTTGGTATCGTGTATGGGTCTCCGATTCCACAGCGGAGGACTTCAGCCTGCGCGACTCAACCACCGGATTCAGCCTGAACCTTGACGGTCTGGTAATGAACCGGCGGTATTCCTTCCTGGTCGGCGCCGTGACAACAGACGGGATCGAAGGGTTCCCCTCGGAGGTGGTATCGGCTCGTGTCTCACGCCTGTCGATCATGATTGAGTCCGGCCGGGAGTTCACCATGGACAGAGAGGTCGTGGTGCAGGTGAACGGTCAACCGGCTACTTCGCACATGATCCTGTCGGAGAGCGCCGGTTTCCAGGACGCGGTCTGGCGGCCCTACGTTTCACAGGCGGTTTTCACACTCTCTAACGGCGACGGTGTCAAGACCGTCTATGCCAGGTTTCAGTTTGAGGATGGTTCCCAGTCGGGCGATCCGTTGTCGGACAACATCAATCTTGATACGTACGCCCGCATTAACTCCGTTACGTTCAGTCCGTCCGGGACGACCTTTGCGGCCGGCGATACGATCACGTTTGAACTGGTTGCCGGCGAGGCTGGGGGGGAAGCGTCGGTCTCATTCGCAGGGTCCGGACAGATCAGGCTTTTCGATGATGGTTCCGGCGACGGCACGTATACCTGGTGGTATGTAGTGCCCAACAACTTCAGGCTCGACCACGGCACTGTTACCGGTTCGTTCACCGATGCAGCCGGCAACCAGGCTCCCCGGCTTGATTCGCCCGTGCTGCTGAACATCGTCAGCCCGCCGCCGCCAGTGACTCTGTCGGCTCAGGCTGAGTCGACTTTCGAGATTGTCCTGAGTTGGACTGTCTCTCAGAGCGACGATTTCTCCGCTTACCGCCTGTTCCGGGACGACACTGCGGCGGTGACGGAGAACTCGATGCTGCTGAAGACTCTCACCAGTTCCTCTGCTCGGAGCTACACTGATACCACTCTCAACGACAACACGACCTATTACTACCGGGTCTATGTTTGCGACAATTCCGGTCTGTGGGCGTCCTCCAATGTTGACAGCGCTGCCACTTTTGAGAACAGCGCTCCCGAAGAAGTAGAGTTTATCGCCCTGGTGGAGTCGGATTCGACGGTCGCCGGCCTGAGTTGGTCAATCAGCGCGGAAGACGATTTCGAATCATACCGGATCTACCGGGACACCGAGGCCGGGGTTGACAGTTCCGACGTGCTGGTAGCGATTGTCAGCGACCGTGGCAGCAGCAGTTATCAATCCCACCTGCCGTGGGCGCAGCCTGGAGTAGATTCCATCTATTTCAGACTGTACGTGCGTGACAGGCACGGGCTAATGACCGGTTCCGAGTTGCGAAGCGTCCCTGCTCCGGTGCGCACAGAGTAGGGTCGGTTCCGGTGAACACCCTGGCTGCAATAAATCGCTTTGTCGGGCTCTTTCTTGATACATTCAAGCAATTCGGCCGGGGACGCATCTGGCTGCCGCTATTGGCCTATTTCGCCCTGTCCTGGCTGGTGTTCTACGCTCATTACCAGCACCTGTCGCCTGTTTTTCACGACCTGATAGAAGCCTGGACCGGTCTTATAAGCCCCCGAAGGGCAGTAGGCTTCTCTCATTATCCAGGTCATTTTCTGATGCTGCCCTTCTTCTTTGACTGGACCAGGCTGGCTGTCGGCCTTCTATTCGAGGGGGTAGCGTTGGGGGCGGCGGCGCTGATGTTTTCCGACAGATTCCTCGAAGTGGAAAAGGCGGACCGTTCCTCATTCCGGCTGATTCTGCCCTCGTGGATACATCTTGCTGTGGGCTGGGTAGTCCTGAACGGATTGATGTTAGCCACCACGATTCTTCTGACATCGTGGTTGGAGGGCTGGCTTGCTGGCTCGCCACGAAGGACAGCGGCCTTGGAGTTCGTGTTGATGCCGGGCATTTATATCGGCCTGCTGGCGCTTTTCCTGTTCGTCATACCGGCCATTGCCGTGTACGGCGAGACGGTTGTGCAGGCCATAAAGCGATCCCTGGGCATTTTCTGGCGTCATCCCCTGACCTGCCTGGCCCTGGCCACGGCGATCCTGGCCGGACCGCTCGCCGTGTCCTTTGTCGCCGGGCGACCAGTAATGATCGTAGAGAAATTCAATCCGGAACTGATCTACTGGATACTCCTGGCAGGGCTGGTGATTGATCTGATCGCCAGCTTCGTCTGGATGGGTACGGCAGTGCGCTTTCTCGTTGACGAGGAAGACTGAACCGCTGCCAGCCAGGTACACTTCCTTCATCAGGTTACTGATCGGACAACTCATGCCTTGAGCGCCCGGGCGACCAACGGCATTTCTGCGTGGAATCGTACTGATTCCTCATCAGCGTACGACGGCGGTTGTCCTGCAGACAATTGATTCAGTTTCGAGGTCGGGCGTTCGCTTATCATCAGTCGTGGAAGTTCGCAGAGTGGGCCGAGACTCCGAGAATCATGCTTTTGGTGCTACACAATTCCCGATATCCGCCGATAAAGCCCTGTAGGGAATGGTATTGGGTAATTGGAGATATGAAGAAAATCCTCCTGGTAGACGACGACAAAGACCTGTCCCAATCGCTGGCAAATCTGTTCGATCCCGAGAAGTTCAGGTTCCAGTTTCTTGAGGACGGTACCGAGGTAAGTCGCGTCGTCAGCGAAAGCCGCGACATAGATCTGGTGATGCTCGACGTCAACCTTCCGAGCCTGTCTGGACTGGAGGTCCTGAAACAACTGCGTGAGGTAAAGGAAGGTCTCCCCGTCATTGTCATCTCCGGGTTCGTATCGACCGACGACGCTATGGAGGCTATGAGGGAGGGAGCCTTCGAGTACCTGACCAAACCCTTTCAGATAGAAAAGCTGATCGACACCGTCAACAAGGCTTGTGGGTTTTCGACGAACCTCACGAACCCGTATGCCGATGTCAAGGAGACGACGCCGGCTCACGGAGTGGGAGAGATCGTCGGTCAGTCACCGGAGATCGTTGAGATAGCCAAGCTGATAGGGCAGGTTGCCAACAGCGACGCCGCCGCCCTGATCATCGGCGAATCCGGGACCGGCAAGGAACTGGTGGCGCGCGCCATACATCGGAACTCGCGACGCCACGCCAACCCCTTTCTGTCTGTGAACTGCGCCGCTCTTCCTGAGGCGCTTCTCGAATCGGAGCTGTTCGGTCATGAGAAAGGCGCGTTCACCGGCGCCTACTTCAAGCGCATCGGCAAGTTTGAGCAGGCCGACAACGGCACTCTCTTTCTTGATGAAATCGCCGATATGTCGATGCTCACCCAGTCTAAGCTGCTGCGCGTGCTTCAGGAAAAGCAGTTTGAGCGGGTCGGCGGCAACGAACAGATCAACGTCAATGTCCGCATCGTGGCTGCGACCAACAAATCGCTCGTGCAATGTATGAAGGACGGCTCGTTCCGTGTTGATCTGTTCTACAGACTGAAGGTCGTTTCGCTTTACATCCCACCCCTGCGCGAACGCCGTGCCGATATCTCTATGCTCGTAAACCATTTCTGCGAGCGGTTTGCCAGCCAGCTCAACCAGTCGGTCAGGAGTGTTTCCAAGAAGGCCATGCAGATGCTGACGAAGTATCAGTGGCCCGGCAACGTTCGCGAACTGGAAAACAACATCCAGAACGCACTGGTGATGTCCAAGGGTGACACGCTGCAGCCGGAAGACTTCCCGGTATTCTCCGAGGACAAATCCAGGACACAGGTTGACATATCGTCACTGAAAGACGACTACACCGACAGTTTCAAAAAGATCGTTGACCCCATCATGCCCAGGCTTATTACCGGCTCACCCGGCGGCGTATTCCACTTTTTGGAATCAGCCTTCGAGCGGGCGGTGATCTCGTCGTGTCTGAAGCATTTCGACGGCAACCAGGTCAAGACATCTGAGGCTCTTGGCATTTCCCGCAACACGCTTCGCGACCGCATCTCGCGCTACGGGTTGTACTAGTGTAGTGCGTCATAGTAATCTTGACATATAATGAAAGTGGATGTAATGTCATGAATCATGAGCAGAATAGCATCCCCAGTTGTGCTTACTCAAGAAGAACAGGTCACTGTCGATTCGTGGGCTCGGAGCAGAAGCCTGTCGCTGCGCCTAGTGCAACGCGCTCGCGTGGTGCAGGTTGAGAGCATCTTGGACAAAATCACCAAATGTAAAGAAGCGTTGGACGCACTACACTAGTCCCTCGCGGCGCACGTCGCATACGACAGCCACGAATTCCAGTTTCAGTATCAATTCTGATAGGCTATACTAAGCAGATGAGAATCTGTCATTTCGCCGACAGCCACTTGGGAGCGGGCGAGAACCACCCACGGCGAGGCAAGAGCGGGCTCACGCTCCGGCAGGAAGACATGATCACCGCCTTCTGTGAGGCGGTCGACAAGATCATCCGGATCAAACCGGACCTCTGCATTCATGCCGGCGATCTGTTTCACTCCGTTCGCCCCATCAATCGCGTTATGGCCATAGCCGGAGAGCAGTTCTATCGATTGGCGCAGGAGAACGGTATCCCGACCGTGATAATCGGCGGCAATCACGACACTCCAAAACAGCCGCACCTCGGCTCCGCTCTGGAAGTGTATAGCAGGATCGAGAATCTCCACATCGCAGCCGGGGGAGAAATCGAAGTCTTTGAGATCGGCGACTGCAAGTGCCACGCTCTCCCGCATTGCCTGACTACCGACGCTCAGAATGAACAACTCACACGCTGCCTTCCGGACCCGAACGCGAGGTACAACGTCCTTATCGCTCACGGCGTAGCGGCGGGAATGCGGGAGTTCTCCATGGCTGATCTCGGCGAGCAGGAGTTACCGCTGGATATCCTGGACCGCTTTGACTATGCCGCTCTGGGTCACTTTCACAACTTCTGCCAGGTGAGCCGGCGGGCTTTCTATGCCGGGTCGACGGAGCGGCTCTCGCAATCAGAGAGAACCGCCGCCAAGGGTTTCGCGGTGGTCGATTTGGAACCGTTCCGAGTCAGTTTCCATGAGATCAACTGCCGCCAGATGGTCGATATCGCCGCCATTGACGCTACCGGAAAAAGAGGAGACGAGTTAGCCCGAATACTCCGGGAACAGATCGAACGGGTCGACGCCGGTGACAAGATCGTCCGCGTGAGCGTCACCGGCGTCAGCGAGGAAACGCTCAAGACGATACCCGCTCAGGAGATCGCCGCCCTCAAGCAGAACTCCTTCGCCCTTGATATTCGTTTCGAAAAGGAGAAGGCCGATGGTGTCGCGCCGGAGTTTGGGCGGTCATCGATAGGTCGGCTCGATGTTGCCTTTGTTGAGTTCCTCGATACGGTGGAGTTGGAGGGTTTCGATCGGCAGAGGCTGAAGCGCGAGGCTTTGCAGTACCTGGCGGTTGAGGAGTAATACTCTCTTCATAGATCAGGACGATCTTACCCAAATAAAGTGGACACTGTCGCGCGTGTCTCGCGAACGAAAGCATAGAGCGTTATGTTGCAATTGCGGGCCTCAGGGGTACCCCACCCAGAGCGACAGCGTCGGGTGGGTTCAAGGAAGGATCCCACCTGCCGCTTCGCTTTAGGTGGGGTACCAATATGTCAAAACTGCAGGTGTTTCGACCTTGAATTGAAAGACGGTGTCTACAACTTCTCACAACCATCCGTCTCAATTCCCATACTCCATAAACGGCAAGAGTTCCAGTCCATGCAGAATCACCGCCAGCACAGCGACCGGCGTGATATATCTAAGGAAGAATTTCAATCCCATGTACAAGGCACCACGGGAACCGAACTCGTCGGCGCGGTCCTTGTCTTTCATCACCCAGGCGATAAACAGACAGGTCAGCAAACCACCGATTGGCAGCATGTAGTTGGTGGAGAAGTCGTCGAATAGATCGAAGAACCCTTTTCCTGAGAACGGAACAGACCAGGCGCTGACCGCCGAAAAAATCCCCAGCAGGTAGATGGCTATGCCCAGAACGAGGGTGGCTGTGATACGGCTCCAGCCTCTTCGGTCCACAAAGTAGGAGACGACCACCTCAAGCAGACTGATTCCGGACGTTACGGCGGCAAATGTCAGCAGTACAAAGAACGGTACCGACACCAGGGGGCCGGTCTGCTCAAACAGCACCGGCAGCGTCTTGAAGATCAAGCCCACGCTCTGCCCCGGCTCCATTCCGAAGTGGAACACCATCGAAAAGATGGCTATCCCGGCTACGAGAGCGACCACCGTATCGAGAAAGGAAACGGCTATGGCGTCGCGAACGAGCTTGGAGTCGCGCTTCATGTAACTGCCGTAAGTGATCATGGCGCCCATACCTAACGATAACGTGAAGAAGGCATGCCCCAGCGCCGACAGGACACCCTCAGCCCCTAATTTGGAAAAGTCCGGCTTGAACAGAAAGGCCAGTGCCTTGCCGCCGCCCTCGGTGTAGACGAGGCCATAAGTCGCCAGACCGATCAGGATCGCAAACAGGGCCGGCATCAGAATCTTGCTCCAGCGTTCGATGCCCCGCTTGATGCCGCCGATCACAATGCCGATGCACATAGCCATAAAAATCGTGTGGTAGAGAATCGACTGTCCGGGGCTGCCGACTAATTCGCCAAACTCACCCTGGATGGCTTCGGCCGTGCCCTGAAAGCCGGCGATAGCCTTGAAGATATACGCGAGCGCCCAACCAGCCACGACACTATAATATGACAGGATGACAAAACCCGAGGCCACCCCCAGCCAACCCACCAGTTGCCACGGGCTGCCCTCACGATGCAGCTTCTGAAATGCGCCCACCGGATTCTGCTGCGCTCGGCGGCCGATGATCAACTCGGCCATCATGAGCGGGAGTCCCACGATCACAACGCATACGAGGTAGACAAGAACAAAGGCTCCGCCGCCATACTCACCGGTGATATAGGGGAACTTCCAGATGTTGCCGAGGCCAATGGCTGACCCGGTGGCGGCAAGGATAAATCCAATGTGTGTAGCCCAGTTGCCGCGCCCCAGGGGGCCTTTATGCGTTGCTTCGGATTTGCTGTTATCGAACACAGGTCCGTTCGCCATTGCTGATCTCCCGATTCAAGTTCGCAATCTCATGATGACCGGCAGTGTTCTGCCGGTGCCCACGGGCTGACGACACACTGCGGGAAGTGGAGGCAACTCACTTCCGTCTGACCCGTAAGACAGAAATGAAGATGCCGATCTCAATTGGGTCAACAATTAAAGTCGATCGGTGGCTTTTTTGATTGACTGTCCCCGGGGGAAGCGATAGCATTTCTTTATAAGAGCTACGGCAAACCGAGTCGAAGAGACTGTCTGACAGAAAGGAACAAATATGAGAAGAAAGATCGCACTCGTTTTCGTGCTGGTGTTTGTGATGGCGGCCAACGGCGAGGCTGCCGGGGCGTTTGGTTCATCGTTCGGAACGCTTTGGACGGCTCGGTCTCTCGGGATGGCCAACGGGTCGGTCGGGCTTGGGATCGGTGCCGCCGACCATACCTCGTTTGTGGGGTTCTTCAAGTACGGCCTGTCGGATTATACCGATGGGCGCATCATGCTGGGAATTGTGGACGACGAGGGCGTCAGCGCCACGGTTGTAGTCGGAGCAGATTTCAAGTACCAGCTTCTGAACTTCCAGCGTGGCGGGACTGATCCGTTCGACCTGGCTATCGGTGCTCTTGCGGAGTACCTGGATTTCGACAACATGAGCGCAATTCAGATTGGAGGGCACGTCCTCGGTTCCTACCCGATCGCTCTCAAGGGTGGCACAACCCTGTCCCCGTACGGACGGATCAACGTGCGACTGGAGAGAACAAAAAGAGTGTACGTAGATAGAGGCGGCGAAATCAGCGAGAAGAAAGAGTCAGAGCTCAAGTTCGGGCTTAACATGGGTGTCTGCTGGGATATCAGCCGCGACGTCGGTTTGTATGGTGAGTTCCAGTTCGACGGCAACGACGGCATCTTCCTTGGCGTCAGCTACAGCGTCCTGTAGCATCCCAACATGATGACACTACCAAGCTCCGCCGGTTGGCGAATCTGCTCATGAGCTACTTCGATGCAATCATCCTCGGCGCCCTGCAGGGTTTGACCGAGTTTCTTCCGGTGTCCTCGTCGGGTCACCTGGTTCTAGCGCAAGAGATACTGGAGGTCAAACAGCAGGGGATATCGTTTGAAATTGTCGTGCATGTTGGCTCAGTACTGGCGGTACTGATATACTTTCGCGCACGCCTCTGGAAACTCGCTCGATCTCTGTTCGATCAGAGCCTCGTTTCCGAGCGAAAGGTCGTTGGCTATCTGATGCTGGCTACCGTCCCTGCCGGTGTCGTTGGCCTCCTGTTCGAGGATTTATTCGCCGAGGCATTTGAACATCCGGTGTATGTGAGTTGGATGCTGTTGGTTACCGGGGTCATACTCATATCGACTCGTTGGGCATTGCGTCGGTCGAGGAACCTCACCTGGTCGCCGGCGTTGATAATGGGATTCGCCCAGGCGTTAGCCATCCTGCCGGGGATATCAAGATCGGGAAGTACGATCTCAGCCGGATTGCACGCCGGGATCAAGCCGTCCGAGGCAGCCGAGTTTTCGTTTCTTCTGGCCATCCCGGCTATCGGTGGGGCAACTCTGCTTAAGGCCAATCAGCTCCTGAGTGTACCGCCCGAACAATTGGGGCAGTATTCACTTGGTGCAGGTGTGTCATTTGTCACTTCCATGGTCGCCGTGTACCTTGTCCTGGCCACTATTCGGCGCGGTTGCTTCCAGTATTTCGCCTATTATTGTTTTGCCGTCGCCGCGGTTGGCCTGTATCTTTTCCTGTAGATGAAGAAACGCATTCTGGTAATCCGTTTTGGATCGTTCGGAGACATAATTCTGACGTCCGCGGCTCTGGCCAATTTAAGGATCAGCTACCGCGGTCACAGTATCGTTTTCCTGACCAAGGCAAGATTCCGCCCGGTCGTGGAGCGTTTCGGATCGGTCGATGAGATCGTCACGCTACCCGACTCGGCCACGATGGGGGACTACTATCGCCTCCTTCTTCAACTGGATGACGGCAGTATCGATATGGTGGTTGACCTGCACGGCAACCCGCGTTCGTGGCTGGCGCGCAGACTGATCGGGGCCAATCGGAAGGTTGTCTATCCGAAACGCCGCCGTGAACGTTACCGGATCACACGCCGAAGAAAACGAATTCCCGACAGTTGGCCCCACACGATTGACCTGTACAACGACGCCATCGCGCAACTCGGCACGCAGGTTCACTGCCGGCGGCCGGTGCTGCCGCTGTTGCCGGCCACGGACGGTCTGAAGGGACTGGATGCTCTCGACAAGAGCCAACCGTTAGTGGCGTTCGCGCCCGGCGCGGCACACCCAAACAAGCAGTGGCCGATGGACAAGTTCGCCGAGGTGGCCCTTCAGTTGAACAGCACGCACAACGTGGCGGTGTTGTGGCTGGTCACGGATGCCGATCGGGGACAATCCGGCCTGGAGGACAAACTCCCACCGGGCTCGTTTGTTGAGTTAGTGAACTATCCAATAGAGCAACTCGCCGATCTGATTGCCACTGCAAGAGTGACCATCGCCAACGATTCCGGGATCGCTCACCTGTCGTCGGCGGTGGGAACGCCGGTTGTGGCTGTCTTTGGTCCCACCCACCCGGCGCTGGGATTCGCGCCGAGGGGGCTCTTCGATACCGTGGTCGAAGTCGACGAGGCCTGTCGTCCCTGTTCTCTGCATGGTCGAACTCCCTGTTACCGCAACAGACGCTACTGCTTCGACAGGGTAACGTCGGAGATGGTCGGCGAGGTTGCCGCCGAGCAGCTTGAATTGCAGGCCGGTGTCGAGCGAGCGCTTTTTGTCGACCGGGATGGGACGCTGATCGTTGACAAGAACTACCTGGACGATCCTGATAGAATCGAGTTTGAGGCCGGATCCATAGAAGCGCTGAAGCTAACGCGCAAGATGGGACTGAAAATCGTCGTTATTTCGAACCAATCCGGTGTGGCGCGCGGACTGTTTGGTATCGACACGGTGGAACGCGTAAACGCTCGCCTGCTGGACAAGCTGGCCGCCGCCGGTGTCGAAGCGGACGGACTCTACTATTGCCCGCACCTGCCCGGAGGCAGTGTGCCCGAGTTTTCCGGTGTCTGCAATTGTCGCAAGCCGGCGCCGGGGATGGCTGAAGAGGCTGCGCGGCAACTGGGTGTCAGGTTGCAGGGGAGTTACGTGGTCGGAGACAAGCTGGATGACCTCAACCTTGGCCAGGTGATCGGAGCGCGGTCGTTCCTGGTGCGCACCGGTCACGGAAGGGATGAGGAACTGCGCCTGCGCGAATCGTGTATAGGCAGTAGTGACTGTGTTACCGACAACCTGCTGGCGGCTGTGAAACGCATAAGAGCGGTTGAGCGAAATGATTAAGGAAGCGGCATACTACGAAAAGCTGCCGGGCGGCAGGGTCGCCTGCCTTCTCTGTCCGTCGGGGTGCAAGCTGACCGAGGGGAAGGTCGGCATCTGCAAGTGTCGTTTCAATCGGGCTGGGACACTTGTGACCGACAACTACGGCGAGTTGGTGTCAATCGCCATCGACCCCATTGAAAAGAAACCGTTGTATCATTTCCATCCGACCGCAGAAATACTCTCCACCGGCCCCAACGGGTGTAACCTTGCCTGTGTGCACTGTCAGAACTGGACGATATCGCAGAGGAAAACGAGAACAACCTATGTCTCTCCAGAAAACCTGGTGGAGGAGGCCCTCAGGCGGGACTCAATCGGTGTCGCGTTTACCTATACTGAGCCGATGATCTGGTACGAGTATCTTATGGATGTGGCGCCCCTTCTCCATCAGGCCGATCTCAAGATGGTCATGATCACCAACGGTTACATCAATGCCGAGCCACTGGCCGATCTGCTGGAGCATGTCGATGCCGCCAACATCGACCTCAAGGGAATACGTAAAAAGTTCTATCTCAGGATGTGCAAGGGCAGAATCGAGCCGGTGTTGGAGAATATCAAGACGATAGTGCGGGCAGGTATCCACGTGGAATTGACCAACCTCATTATACCGGGCAAAAACGACTCAGACGCCGACCTGACCGACCTGGTCGAGTTCGTGGCGTCGATCTCGGATCGCATCCCGCTTCACTTCTCGGCTTATCATCCAGACTACAAGCTGGACATCCCGGCGACACCTGCCGAAACAATGCTCAGAGCGAGGGAGATAGCCCGGAAGAAATTAAAATACGTGTTCCTGGGCAATATCGCCTTGAAGGGTTGTTCCGACAGCGTGTGTCCGGAATGCGGGAATCTCCTGATCCGCCGTTCGGGCTTTTTCACATCCGTCGACGGAGTTTCTGACGGCGCTTGCAGCAAGTGCGGCTATCAAACGGGAATTGTACAGTGATGAAGTCCCCCAGCCATGTCCGTGAGTCCGACCGGACTCTGACCGGTAAGACCGAAGTGAATGAGCCGGGCAGATGTATCGTCTATGTTTTGCGGCTGACTTGCGTCGCTGGGGCCGACAGGTGGGAAGCCGGGTGCAAACATGGTGCGTAGCGGAAAGACTCTCATACGACCGATGAGGATACTTGTCGCCGCCGTACTGATGATGGTGCTGGTCGCTCCGGCTGCCCTGGCGCAGTACTATTTCGGCAAGAATAAGGTCCAGTACACGAGCTTCGACTGGCAGGTGATGACCACCGATCATTTTCGTATCTATTTTTACACCGAGGAGGCGCAGCTTGCCCGCATAGCCGCGAGGCTGGCTGAGACCTCCTACCGCGTTCTGGCCGAGAGATTCAACCACGAGGTGGGCAAGAAGATACCGCTTATCATATACTCGTCGCCGAACTACTTCTCGCAGACCAATGTATTGTCGGGTTTGCTGCCGGAATCGGTGGGCGGGTTCACGGAGTTCATGAAAGGGCGGGTGGTGGTGCCGTTCAATGGCCGTCACGCCGACTTCGCGCATGTTATCCGGCATGAACTTGTTCACGTTTTCATGCTTTCACGGCTGGACGAACAGTTAAGTCGTCGCCGTCGTGCCCGGTTCGTTCTTCCGCCCCTGTGGTTTACAGAAGGGCTGGCCGAGTTCTGGTCCAAGAACTGGGACTCCAATGCCGACATGGTAGTGAAGGATATGATACTTACCAACAAACTGCCCTCGATTCCCAACATGTATCGGGTGCGGGGCACATACTACATGTATAAATTGGGTGAGTCGATTCTGCATTTTGTCGATTCCACTTACGGTCCCGACAAGTTTGATCACCTTTTCGGGAACTGGCACAAGGGTCGTGATTTCGATGCGGTTGTTGAGGCTACAATCGGCGATGACCTGAAAGAATTGTCCAGGAAGTGGGAATACTGGCTCAAGAAAAAGTACTATCCGCAAATCGCCCGGCTCGACCTTCCTAAGATGGAGTCCCGCCGCCTTACGACGGACGGTTTTTCCGAGAAAGGCGTTCCCATACGGTGGGACAACGGCAACGGCCCCTGCGACTGGATCGTCTACAAGGGGCACAGCATGGGGTACGCCGGCATCTATATGAAGCCGATGGTCGAAGGCAACAAGAATGTGCGTACTCTCCTTAAGGGAGAGCGGTCGGCGGCATATGAGTCGCTGCACCTGTTGCGATCCGGCATAGACGCCAACGACTCCGGCTTGGTTGTCTTCTCTTCCAAGTCGAAGGAGACGGATGTCCTTTACATCTATGATCTGAACGAGGGCCATGTTACCGGGAGGTTTGAGTTTGACGATCTCGTCGAGGCGCGTTCGCCGAGGCTATCACCTGACGGGCGAGAGGTTGTCTTCTCAGGGGTAAGAAAAGACGGGTTTACTGATCTCTATCTCCTCGACCTGGCCGGCGGCGATTACGAAGCGGTTACCGATGACATGTATTACGACGCTGACCCGACATTCACGCCGGACGGCCGCAGTCTTGTCTATGCATCCGACCGGTGTGCCGCCGGCGCCGATGGGGCGCTCAACCTGTACGAGATTGACCTCGTGACGCGCAGGATTGTGCAGCTTACGCGCGGCGCCTATCACGACCAGACGCCCGAATGCGGCCCGAGCGGGATCTATTTCTCCTCCAACAGGGGGGGTACCTACAATCTCTTCCTGAGGGATGACGACGGTGAACTGACCCGGCAGTCGGCGTATATCACCGGCGCCTTTGATCCGCGCCTTGCTCCCGGTGGTGACAGGTTGGTCTACACGGGGTATCAGGACATGGGATACCAGGTCTACGAGATGGACATACCGACGACACCGGAGGCGGTGGCCCAGCCCGGCGTTGCCTTTCAGAAACCCTGGGAACCAGTGCAGATCGACCGCGAATACAGTCGCTCCGCGGTCAAATACGATACCGACTACTCCTTTGACATAGCCCAGTCGGCGGTGGGTTATGACCCCGTCTACGGTTCTCTGGGAGGGTTTCAGGCGGCGGCGTCCGACGTTCTTGGCAACCACGCCTACTACTTCCTGCTGACCAACACCGCCAGGACAAGGGACGAGTTCCTTGAATCGTTCAATGTCGGAATAACATACATGAACAGGGAAAGAAGGCTGAACTGGGGCGTTGGTCTGTTCCATCTGTTCGATGAATACTATAACGATTTTGATATGTACTACTTCGAGCGTCAGGTTGGAGCCGTTTCGCTTCTGAGCTACCCTCTATCCAAGTTCCAGCGGCTCGATTTCACCACCCTGGCCAGGTATTCCAACCGCGAGAGTAGGTTCGACATAAACAACCGCGAGGTATTCCTCGTGGGCAATTATGTCAGTTTCGTCTATGACAATTCGCTGTGGGACATATCAGGCCCGATAGAAGGCCGCCGGTATCGCGTTGCGATCGGGCTGACCTCATCGCTCAACGATATGGCGACATTCAACCGCACGGCGTTAGCCGACTTTCGACACTATTTCAGATTAGGGAAGTATTCGGCCTTTGCCAATCGGCTGTTCGGTTTTACCTCGAGCGGTCGGGAACCGCAGCGGATTTACCTCGGAGGGAGTTGGTCATTTCGTGGTTACGCCCGCCGTGCGTTCTACAATCGCAACATTCTGTTTGCCTCGACGGAACTGCGCTTTCCCCTGATCGATCTGCTGGCGGTAGGTTTTCCGTTCGGAGGTTTCGATTTTCGCGGCATCCGGGGAGCGCTCTTCTTCGATACCGGGTCGGCCTGGGACGACCGGTTCGACGACTTTGTTGGCTCATTTGGCGGTGGTTTTAGAGTGGCGCTTGGATACGTCGTCCAACTGCGGTTCGACTTCACTCGCACAACCGACTTTGAGACCATCAGTCCCAACACCGACTTTGACTTCTTCTTTGGCTGGAACTTCTGAATATGAACCGATACCGGGTCATCCTCGTTTGTATCCTGCTGCTGGCTGTCTCCGGCTGCGGGCGACGGTATCGGTTGACGCCCGAACAGATGGCTGAGCCTTCCGCCTGGCCCTTCTACCGGGGAGGTATAGCGGCGCTGGGTTCTCTCGAAAAGGGGGATTTCGCCGGCCGCCTGGACGTTGTCTGGGAGCAGCGGTCAGGCGATAAGCCGGCCGGTCCTCTGGCTTTGCACTACGGGGTGCTGGTCTATCCCGGCTCGACCAACAAGATCAAGTTCTATGATGAGAATGACGGGTCCTATCGCGGACGCTGGCGTGCCAGGAGTCCCGCCCAGACGGGTCTGGCTATGCAGGATTCCCTCGCGTTCTTCTGTACGGCCCCGGTAAAAGACAGGCTCTTTTGTGTGGATCTCCGTCGGCGGGCTTCGGTCTGGGATCGTCCTGTAAAGGATGCTACGGCGGGGACGATAATAGTAAATAACCGGCTGATTGTCGGCTCCGCAGCAGGTGTCCTGTCCGCCTTTGACGTAACCGACGGCCGCCTTCTCTGGAGCCTGGAGACCTCCGGCAGGTTTACGGCGCCTCCGAGTTTCGGTGCGGGCAAGCTGTTTCAGGGCGGCGACAACGGCGTCCTTTACGGCGTGTCGCCCGACGACGGCAGCGAGTTCTACCGCGTGGAACTGGGAGGACCGCTGGTAGGGGCCGCGGCCGTTTCAGATCGGGTCTACGTGGCGGACATGGCGGGCACGGTCTATGCAATCGAACCGAAGGACGGCCACGTCGTCTGGCAGACCAGGTTGGACGGAAACGTCTGGACATCCCCGGCGGTCTCGGGAGACCTGGTGTTTGTCGGTCACAGTGGCGGGGAGGTGGTCGCGCTGAACGCGGTCACAGGGAGACCGGCATGGCGCTTTCGCACTGAAGAGGTTGTGCGCGCCTCGGTTACCGTCGTCGGTCGCTTCGTGGTTGTCGGTACTATGGGCGGGAAGCTGTTCAGTCTCAACGCTTCTTCCGGAGCCCTGGTCGATCAACGGCAGCTTCGGGGCGCCATTGTCCAGGCGCCGGTGACGGACGGAGAACGAGTTTACGTCGCCACACAGAAGGGAAGGATCGTCTGTTTTGGAAACTCACCACAAGGACTCGGTCACGAGGATCAGCGAAAGCATTCTGCTGACGGACCTCAATGAACTCGCGCACACTCTCGAACGCGAACTGGCGATGGCGGCCAGAAAGGTGTCTATTTACGGACCCGGCCATCCCATGGCGCAGAAGGCGCTCGCGAAACCATTCCTGATTCTCGATCGGATTTTCAGGTTCAAGCAGTCTGTCAACGTCAACATTCGCAAGGGGGATCTCCATATCCTCAATATCCGCCTTAAAGAGAGCGTGTTCAACAGGGAGATCGTCCGTCTGATGCAGACTCTGGATGTTGACGCTCTCCTGTTTCGGCGGGGACTGTCTATGAGCGAGTTCGGCCTGTTCGTCGATCGCTTTGTCACGCGGGTGGACCTCTCGCAGCCGGGCAATCAGCTCAGTCACTACCTTCGCGAGGCGGGGATCGATACTGTTGAGGTCAACTCGGAACGCGCGTTCCGGATGTTCGAGACGAAGAAACAGTATCGCGGCGACGTGGACGGTGACTTCTCGATCAAAGCCTTCGTTCTCCAGCAGTTGGGCGATGACCTTTCCTGGCTGGCGGCGCTTGATCAATCGGGAGGGGAGGGTCTCGAAGAACGCGGGATTGATTTCAACCACGAGATAGTCCATTACGTGCTGCCGGAGAAAGTAGCGTCGATCCCCAGTTCAGATTTCCGCTCCAGGCTTCTGGAACTGGCCGCGCTCGAAGAGGCGGATGCGGATCAGCGGGAATCCGGGAAGGCCTCAGCCGCGTACCGGGCCGTCTACAGGCTGACCGCATATCACGCCGAGCGAAACAGTATCGTAGCCGATCTGCGTGACCTCCCCGGTCAGGATGATGCGGCGTTTGCCACTGCTGCTTCGGACACTACCGCCGCGGGGGCTATCAGGCTCGAAGTGGGCGATCACGTCGAGTCCCTGCTCCAACAGATGCTGACACCGGGAGGCGGTAGTCACGACGTTGACGAATTCGGCAGCGCCTTTCTGCGTTTGCTCAAGACCGGGCAGAGCGCAAGAGCCGTCGATATTCTACCGAGGCTGATAGACCATCTCGAGGCGATCCAGCCCGACATCCGACAGAAAGCGCTCGAATTGTCCCTCCGCTGCATCGAGCGGTTGGAGCTGGACACCGACGGCAGCGTTTTCGAGAAGGCGCTGGGGCATGTCATCGACCGGCTGCAACAGAAGAAGGAAACCTTCGAGTACTCCGAGTTGATCTGGCATCTGCTTCAGAAAAGTATGCGTTTCGACCGGTTCGATCTTATGGCTCGGCTGACGCGGAGCATGGCCGAGAGGCGCCGGGTTGTTGATTCGGTCACTATCTATGATTCAATGGCGGTCAAGCAGGCCTTCACCAATGTCAACCGCGTCGAGATAATCGACCGGCTGGTCGAAGCAATGATATCCGCCGACTACCGCAGTTCGGGATACCTGCGTGAGATACTGATCTCCATCGGATCCGAGGAGGTAGCCGTGGCGCTGTCCGAAATCATCTCTCACCCCAGGCGGCAGGTTCGGCAACAGGCCCTCAAGGTCCTGGCGGAGTTGGGAAAGGCCTCGTTGAAAGTGTTCGCCGGTATCCTTGCCGACGACGGCATGTTCATACGTGAGCCTGACCGCCACGAACTGCCGGACGCCATGTGGTATGTCGTGCGCAATACGGTCTTCGTTCTCGGCTCGCTGAAAGACCCCGAGGGTGTCGCCTCCCTGCGGTTGCGCATCAGTGACGGTGACGTCAGGGTCAGGCGAGAGATCATATGTGCTCTTGAGAAAATCGGCGGCGAAGACGCGTGCGACCTGCTGATAGTCATGGCCGACGACGGCGACCGTGAGATTCAGGAGAGCGCCGTTATCGCAGCCGGCCTGATAGGCACACCGGAACAGGTGCCGCTGTTCATTGACGTCGCTCGACGCAACCCGTCCCTTTCCGTTCGTGTGGTGGGCGCTCTGGGCAGCTTAGGCGGGGACGAGTCGCGGAACTATCTATCAGAACTGCTGAGTGACAGTCAGGCGCTTTCCACCCTGGCTGCCGGCCGCGTTTCCAAGGACGACCTGAGATTGGCGGTAATCAAGGCGCTGGGCATTATCGGTGACTGCGATTCCATCGAGAAAATCAAGGAGTACCAGGACAAACTGTCTACCGCGCAGAAGGTTCTGTTCAGGAACTCGCCGGTGAGCAAGGCCATATCGGAAATCCTCTCGCGTCGCTAAGAGCCTATTCGCGCACCCGCATTTCACAGAACAGGCTGGAGCCGTCCACCTCCACAATCCGTGAGTCAACGTTCAGTCCGGCTGTCAAAGCTACGAACTCCCCGGCCGCGACGGTCATCGCACGAAACCCATCCTTACAGACAATGACGCCATCGCCGGTGGCATTGTCGTCGATCTCACCCAGCAACCCGGCCTCAGCCTGACGACGGAACCAGTCGAGCCGTTCAGTCCAGAAGGCATCCGAATAGGTCGACAATAGTACCAGCCCACTTGGTCGCGCGATACGCACGCTCTCGGCAACCAACCGGGTGTGCTCGACCTTGAAAGCGGAGATGCCGTTTTGAATGCATACGACGGTATCGAAGGAGCCATCCTGAAAGCCGGTCGAGACGGCGTCC
Organism: Candidatus Zixiibacteriota bacterium; assembly: GCA_023132995.1. GTDB lineage: Bacteria > Zixibacteria > MSB-5A5 > GN15 > FEB-12 > JAJRTA01. Next base: position 19,960 of record JAGLXI010000143.1, read on the forward strand.
ATCTGAAGCAAGTGACAGTCAGCCGACTTACTAAGAAACTCCCGCGCCATCCTCAGGCTCGAAAAAGAAGTGTCGATCCCGACCACAAGCCGACCTGCGGCCGAAAGCTCTTTTATTACTCTTCCGTAACCGCAGCCAAGCTCCAGAACACTGTCCGTCGGCCCGATTAAATCGGCCACGTGTGCTATTTCCGCAGCCAGATACTGTCTCACTCTTGGCGGGGCTATCTCGTAGCACCGGCGAAGTTTCTCGGCCGCCAGCTTCTCGGAGTAGTAGCCGCTCATAACCGATTGCCTTGAGTCATCACGGGACAATGATTGTCGGTCACTCTGTGTAGCGCAACTACTCTTTTCGGCCCGG
>JAGLXI010000144.1 GCA_023132995.1 Candidatus Zixiibacteriota bacterium
GTCTCCATCCGAAAAAAGGCCCGATACGGTCAACTTTCCAATGGACTATCGGCATCGCTGTTGGTATACTGGGGAAAAGATGGAAAGATGGGGAGATCATTCCTGTCTTTACTTCGTTGGATGTAGACACAAACCCCAATAACGGGAAACCAGCCATGAAATTGTCACGAAAGTCCGACTATGCTCTGCAAGCAGTGAGGCGCCTCGCCACCCTGCCGAAAGGCCAACTCGGCTCCATCAGTTCCATCGCCGAAGCCGAATTCATTCCGCGTGAGTTCCTGGCAAAAATCCTCAAGGACCTGACCCGCAGCGGCATCCTCGTCTCATACCAGGGTGTGAAGGGTGGCTACGCCCTGGTTCGCGAACCACGGGAAATCAGCTTTCTGGACGTCATTGAGGCCATAGACGGGCCGGTCCACCTCAATTTGTGCACTGAGCCTGAAGGCTGCCGCTGCGAATTCTACGAAACCTGCGAGTTGCGCAGCTTCTGGGAGACACAGGAAAGGAACTTCAAGAAGGCGCTCGCCCGACAGCGTTTTGGCAAATTCAAGCGAGGACGCAAGTAGGACACGACACCGACCGGACGATTTCGACAGTGATGCCTGGGGGGTGACCTGCGCAGTGTCCGGCGGTTGTGGCCCACTGCTATGCTGTCCTTAGTCCGCCGAAAAATAAGACGAGGGCAATACAGCTCTTTTGTTATCGAGCGAGATTTCTCGGGATGCACGGATCATATTATAGATGTCATCCATGATCTCCCCTGGCATCATTTCCCGGAACTCAATTCGATCGTCTGTGGAGGGGTTAACATACTTCCTTTCAAGTCGCCCGGCAGTTGTCTTATGTATGTATTTGACTATAATCCCTGTTTCCTTTGGAAAGCAGCCAATACTGCCACCGGGTATGACGTAGAGAGAAGCTGATTGTATAGAGTTCGACCTAACCCGCTCAACCTGTGAGGTTGGAAGAAAGTAGTAAGCGTATCCCTGCGCGTCCCGCCCGTTCAGCACCAATAGAAACTTGTCCTTGGGTACTGACTCCCAGATATCGTAGTTCCTGCAAAAGAAGACGGCCCCGGGAATGAATCTCTTGTGAAACTGATCACGTAGTAGATTGGGGGGAAGTTCAATCATCCAACGCTAGAGGCTATCAGTGAAATCACGATCTTCCTGTTCGAGGCGCATGACCTCCATGGCTTCTCTATGGGCGTCCGGCTCATCGGCGAAAAACAGATCATAGTCGATAGGTTGATTACGTGTGCTACCTTTCCAGGCTTGGTGTTCATGAGTCCGGTCGGCTAGATCTAAGCTGCTCAGACTGCCGAAATTCTTGGAGACGTCTTTGATGCAATCGATTTCGGCCTCAGAGAATACATCCATTCTTGCATCATCCGAGGTGCGAAAGACAGGATATCGAAAGGACGTATCAGCGAACACAGGATAGCCGGGAAGAGCATTGTCTTCAACCTGCTTGAGTAGATCATATGCCTTCGAAGGAACAGGCCCCAACTCCATGTTGATATAGGTGTCTCCCAGTATCGGCCTGCCACAAGCCAATAAGTATTGTCTGTCAACCAAGTATAAGAGCTTGACAGCCTTAAGCTTATCTACATCCCGAAACTGCCGGCAGAAGTACTGCAACAGCGACACAAACTTCTCTTCATCGAACTTGAATCTGATCATCCTCGGTAGCCTCATTAGGTATGATACCTATTCATAATATACTCTACGCGAAACACATGTCAATAACCAATATCGGCTAATTTGTAGCCAGAATTCGGGATTTAGCCGAAGTTTCTACGATTCTTGCGCATCACAATTGGTCGACATACTAATCTTTGAGATTTTCACTTCTCTCCTCGATTCTTCATTTGACAAACACCTGCCTGATGCCGGTTTGGGACTTGTGCCGTCGTTTATTCTTGTGCTATATTCCTTCTGGAAAAACGAGCAAGGTGAGGCCGGAGAGTTTCCGGGTCTCATGTCTGTCTTGAGACAACTGTCGACTCGTTTGCGTCGGGTGCAACCGGTGGTAGCTTGGCGGTGTTCAAGACTATGAAGGAGTGATTTTAGGAGGCCTGAGATGGTTGATTTTGGCGATAAGCAACACAAGGTAAAGGTAGGCCTGGCCGAGATGCTCAAGGGCGGTGTGATTATGGATGTAATCTCCGCTGAGCAGGCCAGAATTGCCGAGCAGTGCGGGGCGGTTGCGGTCATGGCACTGGAACGTGTGCCCTCGGACATAAGGGCCGACGGCGGCGTGGCGCGCATGGCCGATCTGGACATCATCGAAGAAATCCAGAAGACGGTGACAATACCGGTCATGGCCAAGTGCCGTATAGGGCATTTCGCCGAGGCCCGGGTGTTGGAAACGCTGGAGATCGATTTCATCGACGAATCGGAAGTCCTCACCCCCGCCGATCACAAGTACCACGTGGACAAATGGGATTTCAAGGTTCCGTTTGTCTGTGGCTGTCGCAAC
>JAGLXI010000145.1 GCA_023132995.1 Candidatus Zixiibacteriota bacterium
GAGGCCGTCAAGCATCTGCGCGAGATCGGCTCCGCCATGAAAGCTCTCACTGTCCTCCCCCGGGATGAGCTTTACGGCGCGGCCAAGGAGCACCGGGTCTCGATTGACCTGGTCAGGATGGTTGCCGAGACCGGCAAGCTGCCGGTGCCGAATTTCGCCGCCGGCGGTCTGGCCACACCCGCCGACGCCGCTCTGTGCATGTACCTCGGCGCCGAGGCGGTTTTCGTCGGCTCCGGCATCTTCAAGGCGGACAATCCGGAGAAGCGGGGCAAGGCGATTGTCGCCGCCACCACTCACTATCGTGATGCGGCGATTGTGGCAGAAGCATCACGAGGGTTGGGCGGCGCCATGAAGGGAATCCAGGTTGAGTCGATCCCCGAAGAGGACCTGTTGCACACGAGGTAGCCGAAATGGGCCGCCACGTAATTGACAACCGCTGCCCGGTGGACGGCACCGCAGGTGAGGAGTCCGGCAGTGATTGACTCGATCAGGCGGTACTTCCGGTTCGCGGAGTCGGGCACCGGCTTCAGGCAGGAGACAATCGCCGGGGCCACGACGTTTGTCACGATGTCCTACATCATCGTGGTCAATCCGAAAATCCTCGAAGTGGCCGGTATCCCCTTCGGGCCGTCGATGGTGGCCACTGTCCTGGCGGCCTTTTTCGGGACGCTGGCTATGGGCGTCTACGCGCGGCGTCCGTTTGCCATAGCTCCCTATATGGTCGAGAACGCTTTCATCGCCTACACGGTCGTCCAGGTGCTCGGTTACAGTTGGCAGACGGCGCTGGGGGCGATTTTCATCGGGGGCGTTCTCTTTACCGCCATCACCGTACTGGGCGTTCGACGCTGGCTGGCGGAATCAATCCCGCCGTCGCTGGCAATTGCCTTTGCGGTCGGCATCGGGCTTTTCCTCGCATTTATCGGCTTGAACGTAACCGGCATTGTGGTCTTAGGCGTGGAGAACTCGCCGGTACATGTCGGCAACCTGCAGAGCGGCGAGGTTTTGCTGGCCATAGGATGCTTTCTGCTGGTCAGCCTGCTTTTGATACGAAAGGTGAAGGGCGCGCTCCTGATCGGCATCCTTGCCGCTGCTGCAGCCGCCTTCATCGCGGGCATCGCCGATATTCCGGACGAGTGGGTCAGCATGCCGCCCAGCCTGGCCCCGATATTCCTTGAGCTTGATATCTTGGGGGCGCTGCAATGGGGTTTCTTTTCCGTGATTCTGACCGTGCTGGTCATGGATTTCGTCGACACTACCGGCACTCTCCTCGGCCTGGCCTACAAAGCGAACCTGCTCGATGAGAAAGGCAACCTGCCGGAGATCGAGAAACCGATGATTTGCGATTCACTGGCGACGATTGTCGCCTCTCTGCTGGGGACGACTACTACGGGCACATATATCGAATCGGCCACCGGTATTGAGGCCGGGGGGAAATCCGGGTTTGCCTCCGTTGTTACCGCCATGCTTTTTTTGCTGTCGCTCTTTTTCGCGCCGTTTCTCACGTCCGTCCCGGCCTGCGCCTACGGGCCGGTCCTGATCGTGGTGGGGTTGCTCATGCTTTCTCCCATTGTCCATATCAAGTATGACGACATGACGGAAGCCATCCCGGCTTTCGGCGTCATCGTGCTGATGAGTTTCACGTACAATCTCGGGGTAGGCATCACCGGCGGTTTCGTCCTCTACCCGCTGATGAAGTTGTTTGCCGGGAGAGTCCGGGAAGTACCGAGCGGTATGTGGTTCTTGGGCGGTCTTTCGGCTCTGTTTTTTGTGTTCTACCCGTACTGAGGAAGACACGGCAACGGCCTCGCCGCCTGAGTTGGTAAAGCGTGGCTGCGCTGTGTTCTCGATTGACCTCTCCTTGCGACCGCCTTATATTCCCATCTCACGCTGAAGGAGACAAGATGGCGACGCAATACACACAGCCTCCCGTAACTCCCCAAATGGTGGCGGCTCATGGATTGAGCGAAGAAGAACACGCCCGCATCAAGGATATCCTCGGCCGTGAGATGACCTACACGGAACTGGGCATTTTCTCGGTGATGTGGTCCGAGCACTGCTCGTACAAGAACTCCATTGCCCTTCTCAAGACGCTCCCGCGGGAGGGAGAACACCTTCTGGCCAAAGCGGGCGAGGAGAACGCCGGGGCGGTGGATATCGGTGACGGCCTGGCGGTGGTGTTCAAGATTGAGTCGCATAACCACCCTTCCGCGGTTGAACCCTACCAGGGAGCGGCCACCGGCGTCGGCGGGATACTGCGAGACATTTTCACTATGGGCGCCCGCCCGATCGCCTCGCTCAATTCGCTTCGTTTCGGCCCGCCGGATAATCCGCGGGTACGCTATCTCGTGGACGGTGTCGTGCGCGGTATCGGTGACTACGGCAATTGCTTCGGGGTGCCCACGGTGGCCGGGGAGGTCTTCTTCGATGAGGCCTACACCGGCAACCCCCTGGTCAACGCCATGGCGGTCGGTATGGTCAAAACCGACGGCATCGTCTCGGCCGTCGCCAGTGGCGAAGGCAACCCGCTTATGATCGTCGGTTCCAAAACCGGCCGCGACGGAATCCACGGCGCTACCTTCGCCTCGGAGGAACTGACCGAAAAGTCGCAGGAAAGACGACCCTCGGTGCAGATCGGCGACCCGTTCACCGAGAAGCTGCTTTTGGAAGCCACCCTGGAGATTATCAAGGAAGACCTGGCGGTCGGCATTCAGGATATGGGAGCCGCCGGGATTACCTGCTGTTCCTCGGAGATGTCGGCCAAAGGCGAATCCGGAGTGCTGATTGATATTGACAAGGTCCCTGTCCGCGAAACCGGCATGACTCCCTACGAGATTCTCCTGTCGGAGTCACAGGAGCGAATGTTGGTCTGTGTCAGGAAGGGCAGAGAGGACGCTGTCCGGGCCGTCTTTGACAAGTGGGGACTGGACTCAACCATAATAGGCCATGTAACTTCCGACCTCCTGATGACGGTTCGCCTCAACGGTGAGATCGTCTCCCAGGTGCCGTCCGACGTGCTGGTGCTCGGCGGCGGCGCGCCGATTTATCATCGCGACACCAAACGCCCGGCCTACATGGATGAGATCGTCAGGATAGACCTGAACGATTATCCACTGGACCGGAACTGGGATGACACTCTCGAGGCGCTTCTGGCGGCGCCGAACATCTGCCACAAGGGCTGGGTCTTTGATCAGTACGACTCAATGGTGCGCACCAACACCGCGGTCGGTCCCGGCTCCGATGCGGCCGTGCTTCGAATCCGCAAAACCGACAAGGCGCTGGCCATGACTACCGACTGCAACGGGCGCTACTGTTACATCAATCCGCGGCGGGGGGCGAAGTCGGCGGTAGCCGAGGCGGCTCGTAACATTGTCTGCTCCGGTGGACAGCCGCTGGCGGTCACCAACTGCCTGAATTTCGGTAATCCATACAAGGGCGAAATCTACTACAGTTTCGCCGAGGCGGTGGCCGGCATGGGAGATGCCTGCCGCGTGTTCAAGACCCCGGTTACCGGCGGGAACGTGTCGTTCTATAATGAGGACCCGCAGCGAGCCGTTTTCCCCACCCCGACTATCGGTATGATCGGCCTGATACAGAAGCTGGAGCACATCACCACTCAGTGGTTCAAAGACGAGAGTGACGCCGTTTTCCTGCTTGGAAGAAACGAACAGCATCTGGGCGCCTCTGAATATCTACACACGGTTTTCGGCCAGACAAAGGGAGACGTGCCGCCGCTTGACCTTGGGTTCGAACAGCGCCTGCAGGACGGATTGTTAGCGGCAATCGTGCGCGGCTGGATTCGCTCTGCGCACGATGTTTCGGAGGGTGGACTGGCGGTGGCCCTCGCGGAGGCCTGCATCTCCAACCGGGAACAACAGATCGGCGCAACGATCCAACTGGCCGATTCCATTCGAGCGGATTGCCTGCTGTTCGGCGAGAGTCAGTCACGGATTGTGATAAGCTGCGCGCAGGATGATGCCGCCGCCATTGGCGGCTTTTTCGAGGCACTGGAACTGCCCTGCACGCACATCGGTACCGTCGGCGGGGCGAGTCTGAAAATAAATGACTGGATAGATACCGGGCTGGAGGCACTGTCGGCGGCGTTTTTTGAGAGCATGCCCGCCTTTATGGAGAAAGTCGGTTGATGGTGGCCCTTGATTCCCCCGCGGTGTTGGCAGGGGTGTGCCGTCTACCGGCTCTCACCCGCCGGCCCGGCAGATAAGATCGGGTTGATCCTGTGGCGCTTTACATCTTTTCCGACGCGCATCTCGGGGCGGACTCACCCGAGAAGGAAGCTGAGAAGCTTGCCAGGATAACCTCCCTTTTCGAGTTAGTCCGACGTGACGGTGACCGGCTAATTATCTTAGGTGATCTGTTCGATTTCTGGTTCGAGTACAAGTACGCCATCCCCAAAGAACACCACCGGATGCTGTGCCTGCTTGATGGCCTGATCCGGCGCGGAGTCCGTATCGATTACGTCAGTGGCAACCACGATTTCTGGATGGGCGATTTCTTCGGGGACGTGGTAGGTGTAACCTTGCACCGGGACACGCTTGATCTCGAATATGGCGACCAGCGGCTGCACCTGATTCATGGCGACGGCCTGGCCCGGCGCGATTGGGGTTATCGTCTGCTCAAGCGCATCCTGCGCAACCGGTTCAATATCTGGCTATACCGCAAACTCCCCCCGGACTGGGCTATCCCGCTGGCCAGAAAGGTCTCGGGGTCGTCGCGCAATTATACTTCGAGCCGCGATCAGACTTTCGTCGCCGACTATGAAGCGTACGCCCGGGACAAGCTTGCCGGCGAGTATGACATCGTGGCCATCGGACATCTGCACATACCGACTCTGAAGGGGTTCGGCAAGGGCGTCTATGTCAACACGGGCGATTTCATAAAGCACTTCAGCTACGCCAAATTGTCCGACGGCAAACTGAGCCTGGAGTACCTGAGGTAAAGGCCCCGATAGAGAGTCTTGCGCGGGACATCGGCAAGAAAGAAGGTGATTGTATACTTAACAAACCCACGACGAAGAATCAGTCTTTCTGCTGATCTTTTGTCTTCTTGGGCTTAGGGGGGACCTTCACCAACCGACGCGTGATGTCGTCGAAATCCTCTTGAATCTCATTTTTCTGCGCCTTGGTCACCTGGTTTTCCATCTAAGGGTAGAGATTCTTGACATGATACATCTGGCGGCCCGATTCTAAGAACGGGGCTGCCGAGTTTCCCGTCTAACTTGTGCAGTTCCCCGTCAAATGTATCCAGTACAGACAACTCCAACTCTAATGCTGTGGCAACATGAATAGCATCCTTCGGTTGTACACCATGTTTCCATATGAGCTGCCGAGCATCCTCGGCAATGACGCGATCAACTGGCCTAACGGCGATGTACCCCTGCTCAAAGAACCGCCTAATTTTGTCTTCAGATTCTTCGCTAAGTCTCGGCAAGCCTTTTATCCAGACAACCTCAGTAAGAGTAAGCGCCGAAGTGACTATTGTAATTTCTCCGTCTTCGGCAAGCCTGATAACCCCCTTACACTTATTAACCTTGTCTTTCTCTTCGTTGAACAAGCCCAGGAAGACATCCGAATCCCAGTATCTCTGTTTTATCTGCCGTTGTTTAGCCATCAATCTCCCCGCCGAAAAATCCCTATCACATCGTCAAAACCCGGAAGATCGCTTCGCTTTCCAAGCACGCGAAGCCTATCCACGTCTATTTTCACTGGCATACCATCACGTCGATAATGTACAGTTCCTATGGCTACGACCCTATTCCTGAACGCGTTGATTAACTTTGTCTCGTCGACGTTTCTTGGTTTGCACTTCACAGAGTGCCCAGTGAGTACATCATCAATCCCAACGCGCAATTGACCTTTCTTGTCTGACAATAACGAAACGCGCCCCTCTACGGAACCTTCCTCAGTTCTCTTTGAGCCCAATATATCATCCACATGCTCAGAGATTTTTTCAGATACAACACTCGTTTCTTTCTCGTAAACAAGAGAGACTTTGCTTACTTCGCCATCGTGATTACCAATGACGGCGGCAAGTTCCTTTGCGTGCCACAGCGCAGTGTCAGAGTAAGCCGTTGGCCTCTTACTTCCGGCCTGTATGCCTCTTAGTCCCTTATGTATGATACGTGGAATAGACCTCAGGTCTTTGTCCGTCACGACCAATCTGTCTGCTTCTGGAGTGGCCGTGAGTATCTGACTGCCTTCCCTTGCGGAAACGAGCCAAGTTACCGCACCTTTCTGACCACTGATCTCATCAGCCACATTTCGGAGTAACCCGAAGAAGCCGCTGGCGGCCTGAAGAAATTTCTCGGCAGTTATCTTCTTGCCCTCAATTCTAAGGGTCAGTGGTTCGGCTTTTATCTTCTTAACTCTCACAACGATGAGTCCCTGTACAATAGTTGCTTGCCTTCAATGCTTAAGTAATTCGACACAGTACTTGTATGAATCTGGCCGCGAACGTATTCACCTTTGCCATGCTTAACCACTTCATGGGAAGCGAAGTCGCTGTCCGTTCCCATGCAACTACCAAAATCATCGGTCATGATGGCAGTATCTTGATCAATCTGCTCACGCATAATCGGCCTCAAGGTTTTGGCTGCGACCGTCAGTACATGGGAAGATCGCACTTCTCCACCCCGCTCCACAAGAGAAAAAACTCTCTCTTTGTGCGGCTGCCAACCGCGAGCGCTTTTGCGCTTCTTACCCTTGTTACCCCAAAACGTCTCATCTACCTCTACAACAACATCGGGGCCACCGAGTTGACGGGTAAACACCAAAAAAA
>JAGLXI010000146.1 GCA_023132995.1 Candidatus Zixiibacteriota bacterium
CCATTCTTGACCAGCAACGTGATACGCTGGTTGAGTGGTATGGTCAAGTCCCGGAGAACCGCAACCTTCACAGTCTCGTGCGTTTCATTGAACCGGTCCACAATCTTATTGGTCCGGTCGGCGATTGCCAGAATATCCTCATCTTCGGTCTGGTTGATATCAAGCACGACCGCATATTGGCCGTTGTAATACGATTTGTTTGGAATATCCGCCCATTGTTCCTTGACAGTAGCAATGTCCCTTAGGTGGATAACCGTGCCGTCGGTATTGCCGCGAACCGGAATATCCAGCAAATCATCGGCATAGTAATCTCTCCCCCAAGCGCGAATAAGTATCTCTTCATCGTCACTGTCAATTTTACCACTGGAGATATTAACATTGGCCTGACCGACAGCCTGACGGATTTCATCGAACGTCAACTGATAACGACGCATGTCCGCTTCGGAGACCTCGATTGAGAACTCCAGCGCCGGAAGGCCTGCGAGAGTGACCTGAGAAATCTCATCGGTGGCCAGCAATTCGTCACGCAGTTCCTCAGCCATGTACTTTAGGTTGTACCGGTTCGTTTCGCCATAGAGTCCGAGCGACTGCGACCGAGAACGAAATTTCTGTTCGTAGATAACCGGCTTCTCGGCATCAGCGGGGAAAGAGTTAATCCGATCAACCGCGTTCTTGATATCGGCCAGAATCTTGTCGATGTCCGACCCTAGAACCAACTCCACAGTAACGACACCCGAATTTTCCCGCGAAACAGACGTAACCCGTTCTACTCCCTGAAGACCGTCAAGATTCTCTTCTATCTTGAGGATAACACCCTCTTCAACCTCTTCCGGGGCAGCACCTGGATAGACAACCTCAACATTTATGACTTTCGGTTGACTTTCCGGAAAGAAGGAAAAACGCAATTGCGATAGCGACAACAACCCGAATAACAGAACGCCGGACATGAGAACGGTTACCCAGATTGGATACCGAATAAGATAGGCAATCACTCTTTGCATCAGTATCCCCGATTCTCAGTTGACATTGTACGCGCACTGGCCGGCATTCCCGGAGCTACTCCCTGCATGATCTCCACGACCAGCGTGTCACCATCCATGATGCCATCGTCAATAATTATCCGATTAGGTTCCCGGCGAACAATCGTTACAGGACTGCGTTTCAACTTGCCATCAGTAATCAGATAAACGTACTTATCTTCATATATCGCCTTGGGCGGAATAGCATAAGCATTGTCGATGCGATGACCGGGGATACGCGCCTCAAGAAAAGTCCCATTCAACAGTGCGGCTCCCGGTTCATTGTTCATAGATACATGAATTTGTACGGTCTGTGAGCGTGTGTCAATGTCACTTCCTATCCGCGTAATGTTCCCGGTCCATTTACCGGGGATCTCCGTTGAAGTGAACGTAATCAACTGCTGCCGATCAATCCACCGGATATCCTTTGCTTCCACCGGCATCGCCACTTCCATTTGCTCAAGATTAATGATCTCTCCCAGCAGGGTGCCAACTCGAACCGAAGAGCCGACCCGCAAGTTGGCCGATACGATTGAGCCGTTAAAAGGAGCATAGAAATAGTGTTTGTCGAGCAGAATCTCCAGATTGCGAACAGAGAAGTACAGCTTGTGAACATTGAACCTGGATAGAAACAGTTTGATCTTCGGATTGCTTGTCTCCGGAAGAGGCGCAATCTTCTTGTCGAACTGACAGGAATTGAAGTAATCCTGCCATACCTGATATTCATCTGGGAAATCAACCTTGATCTCAGGAAGAACCGTAGCCAGGGCTGTCAGTAAATCGCTTAACATACTATTCAGATTAAGGCGTGCCTGACGATCGTCGATTTTCACCAGCAAATCACCCTTCGAAAAAGACTGTGCAGGTTTGAAAGAAATCGAACCCGGTTGAAGGGTGCCGGCGACCTCAGCGTTAAGCAACACCGGTTGAGAGCTTGCAACCCTTCCGTAGGTAATAATACTGGTCTGAACGGGTTGTAACAGGACAATCGCAGTTTCGACCATCTTCGTTCGAATCTCCGGTGGCCGCTTGGGCGATCCTGTCTTTAGACTCAGCAATGCCCACATACCCAAAAAACCGGTCGCAAGAATTACAATCGACAACGTTACCCTGGTTGGCCGTTTCATAAGCTTCCTTTCAGTATCCATAAAATCGCGACAATCCCATTATTACCATTGACTGCTGTCGATCAACGGATCACAAAACGCTCGATTTATTACGATTCAAACTCAAAAACTAATTATTCGCGACAGCCTCACCCACAACGGTATCATATGCAACTATTCAAGAGGAAATAAGTTCACACGAACCTGCTTCAGCACCTCTTTGCAAATAGCAATCTTTTGCGGTTCAATCCCTTGCAACGCATCTTCCTCTGTTTTCCAGACAACCCGCATCAATTCCACTGCCATTCCTCTCCCCTTTTTCGTCAGGTAGATCATTTTCTGTCGTCGGTCTGCTTTGTCCGGGACCCTGACTACCAAATCTTCTGTTTCAAGAAAATCAATCCATCGTGTTGTTGCCGTTTTATCACGAAACATGCATTCAGTAAGCGTTTGCTGATTAACGCCTTCATTCTCACAGAGATAGCCTAACAGAAGCATATGCATTGCTGAAATATCGTGCCCGGCTTGGGCGAGGTTTTGATCCAGGCTACTCCTGAAAGATCGCCCGGCCATGCCCATTAGTCGACCAAAACTATTATCAAGCTTACAATTCGTATCAGTCATTATCGAATCCTTGTTTCATACGCTACCATTACATTTGCAACTATTACAATTTAATCAATTGAATGTTTCAGGAATATCAAACAAAACTTCTCGTTTCGGGCGTAAGCTTCCACAGGTTTTGATGAAATGGAACAACTGAAATTTCAACCCAATCTTAGCACAGGCGGCTTCAAGTTATCGGGAGACAATATAGTAAGACAGGTCCAAGTCCTCTCACCCCGATTTTGTCATCCGCCCTACCCCCCCATCAACACCATATCCGATGGCGCGTATTCTGAGCCTGTAATTGCTTTGCCTGCCAGCACTGGTGATATACCTTGGATGGATTATGAAATTCTTACCGACCACAAGAGATGAACTAAGGGAACTTGGCTGGGACCAGCTTGATGTCATTCTTGTCTCAGGTGACAGTTATATCGATTCACCGCTTATCGGAATAGCGGTTATCGGACGGTATCTGGCCACAAGAGATTATCGGGTCGGGATCATTGCTCAGCCCGAGTTGTCATCCGAACGAGATATCATGCGTCTCGGTGAGCCGAAACTGTTCTGGGGTGTCAGCGGCGGGTCGGTTGATTCAATGGTGGCCAACTATACTGCGTCGAAGAAAAAAAGGAGATCGGACGACTTCACTCCGGGCGGGATCAATAACCGGCGGCCGGATCGGGCTGTGATAGTTTATAGCAATCTCATTCGTAAGTATTTCAAGAATACCAAACCGATTGTTTTGGGAGGGATCGAGGCCAGCCTGAGACGAGTCGCGCATTATGACTATTGGTCGGATAAGATCCGTAAATCAATTCTATTCGATGCCAAAGCGGATGCTCTGGTTTATGGCATGGGTGAGAGCACGATTCTGCAACTGGCCGATGCGTTCAAGCTCCACTTGGATTGGCGAAAGATCAGATCGCTATGCTATATCTCGAATGAACCTCCGGAGGATTACCTTAAGCTGCCTTCGATTGACGAAGTACGGCACTCCAAATCGCAATTCACGGAAATGTTCCACACGTTCTACAGGAACAATGATCCCCTGACAGCCAGGGGATTATATCAGAAACATGACACCCGGTATCTGATTCATAACCCACCCGGAAGTTATCTCTCTCAAGAAGAGATGGATGAAGTCTACGAGATCAACTTCGCACTTGAGCAGCATCCCTACTACCAGCAATTCGGTGATGTAAGGGCACTGGATACAATCAGGTTTTCATTAGCGACACACCGGGGTTGCTATGGCGAGTGCAATTTCTGTGCGATAGCTGTCCACCAGGGGCAAACAGTCAGGTGGCGATCGGAGCAGTCGATTGTAAACGAGGCGAAAAGATTCAATTCACACCCGCGTTTCAGGGGTATTATCAGTAATGCCGGCGGACCAACTGCCAATATGTATGGATTCGAGTGTCGCAAGAAACTCAGCGAGGGCTGTTGTGAAGACAAACGCTGCATCTATCCTACCGTCTGCCCTTTCCTGAAACCTGACCATAACCGCCAGATGAACCTGTTAAGAATGCTTACGGCCGTAAAAGGAGTAAAGAGAGTTTTCGTCGCCAGTGGAATAAGGTATGATTTGATTATTGAAGACAAGCTGTTTGGTCGAGCATACCTTAATCAGTTGGTGAACAGGCATACTTCGGGACAGTTGAAAGTTGCGCCGGAACATACCGACGACACCGTCCTGAGATTGATGGGCAAACCGAGCTCTGCTGCCCTGACGCAATTCAAGGCAATGTTCTCAGATGCCGTTTCTCACAGCGAGAAAGAGCAGTTCTTGACCTATTACTTGATCGCCGCCCACCCGGGATGCACCGATGACGAGATGAAACAACTGAAATCTTACACCTCGCATAATCTTCGAATAAACCCAGAGCAGGTTCAGATATTCACCCCGCTCCCCTCGACTTACTCCGCGCTGATGTACTATACGGAACAGGACCCATTCACCTGCAAGCGGATATTCGTTGAAAAGGATATCAACCGAAAGAAGAGACAAAAAGATATCCTGACTCGCAAACCAGCGCAGAACAAATCGAAAACACGAAGGTCACGACAGTAATGGCGATACTGCGGCCGGGTCACATCTCATCTCTCCCCGAATATTCACCAACGTGAAGCAGAGAAGCTGAAAATCCAGCACATTCTCAGCACAGACGGCTTCAAGTTATTGGGCAGCAACATAGTGTGACAAGTTCAAATCCTCTCACCCCGATTTTGTCTTGGCTCGTATCAGGGGAAACAGCGTTTTTTCTGTTGCCGTGGTGTTTTGGAACCCGTATTTTCTAACAGTGATAGCTTATGGGATTTGCGGATTTATTGTGTGGATTCTATAAGTTACACAAAAAAACACACGAAGTGTGTGTGTGCCCCCGTAGCTCATCTGGATAGAGCATCTGCCTTCTAAGCAGAGGGTAGCAGGTTCGAGTCCTGCCGGGGGTATTTTTATCACCACAATCTCGCCCAACCTGCCGATATTCATAGAAACGACAAGTGGAAATCATACGGCCGACAGGGTAGCCCGGAAGGCCACAAAGCAGGAGGTTTACGATTATGAAATATCGGCTCACGATCACACTAATTGCGACGGCTATGCTTCTGGCCGGCGGCAGCAGCGCAACCGATATCGATGCCGGTATCACTATCGGCGACGGCGGCATCAAGGGATTCTACCTGGCCATCGGCGAGCACTATAACGTCCCCGAAAAGGAGATAGTCGCCGTTCGCAAGCAGAGTGTCCCGGACGAGCAGCTACCGGTGGTCTTCTTCCTGGCGCGCAAGGGCGGGGTGTCTCCTGAGACGATCATCAAACTGCGCCTCGGGGGCAAGAGCTGGATGGAGATCACGGCTCACCTGGGGCTGGCCGCGGATATCTTCTACGTCCCCACGAAGCGGCCGCCCGGCCCGCCTTACGGCAAGGCTTACGGGCATTTCAAGAACAAGAAAAAGGACCAGTGGCGCACGATCAAGTTGTCGGATGTGGAGATAGTAGATTTCGTCAACCTGAGTTTCATCTCGGCCCACTATGGCTGCTCGGCGGACGATGTCATCGAGCTGCGCGCTGCCGGCAAGAGCTTTGTGGACATTAACACGCAGGTCAAGGCTAAGAAAAAAGCCAAGGTCAAACCGCCCGCCAAGACAGCCCCCAAACACCCCGACAAACCTAAGGGCAAAGACAAGAAGAAGTAAGGCCCGGGCCTGGGCAAAAGGAGTGGGGTGGATAGGTATGGGGGATTATGCCCGAGCAAAGGGATAAGCGTCTAAACCGCAGCTTAAACAAGGCTGCCCAGTAGCATGTCGCCCGCAAGAATCCACTTCGGTTTTTAACTTGATTTTTTGCCCTCACCTCCAGTACTTGCATATGAGAGTGAGGCTTTTCATCTGGTTATGAGTGACTATGGGAAATACGGTTGCCAACAACAGATACTTACTGCATTCGACAGAGCAAGTAGAATGTAGTAGAGGATATGCGCTGTCATTCATGATTGTGGCCTCAATTGTCTTTGCACTATTACCTATCGCTCCACATGTAGCTGGGCAGGGCACAGACAAGGAGGCAATCATAGAACAATCGTTCCCCGATGTTGTTGATAAGATGAAGCGAAGCATCGCCTCTGTAGGGGTAAGAACGAATGTTGACTCCATTGAAAAGCGGGGGACGGCTTTTCTCATTTATCTGGCAGCAGACCACGGTCTTCTCGCAACTTGCAGACACACACTACTCAAACCAAGTATGCACAAAGATATGCGAGTTATTCCTGATACTTCACGGATATACGTCACATTTCACGAGCATGAGGAGGTCTTCAAAGCCCAGGTCTTGGTTGATCAAGAAGAACGAGATATAGCAATAATCTGTATAGAACTGAAGCAAGCTAAGGCGGACTCACTAGAGCTACTTCCTGTGAATCTGGCTAAGGCGCGAGAGATACGAGACGGGCTGGATATTGGCTGTACTGGTTATGATCTGACTCAGAAGACGAAGAGGTTTGACAAGACCTACTTATGGCTAACTACTCACCGTGGTGTTGTTAGCTGTACGTTTGCAATCGGACCAACGCAAGGGGAAGAATTCATTGATCACTTCCAAGCTGATATGCTCGTTAACAAAGGAGCTAGTGGCAGCCCAGTCTACAAAGCTGGAGATGGGCGAGTTATCGGGATGTGTCAGGGATTCAAAGGAAAAGAAAAGGAAGGCCTATTAGTTAATCACGGTTTGGCCAACTGTGTACCGATCTGGGCAGTCTACAAACTACTTATCGATTGGGTTGAGTTGCACCGGTCACCTGATACTACTAAGATCACGCAAGAAGCGGAAGTCAATAACAGTAGATAGGGATAGGTACACTTTCCAACGAACAGGAATGAGCGAGCCCCCCTTAGTTCGGTTTGCGTTTGAGGCGGGCGCAGAAGGAACCGTCAAGTCCGTTGATCGTGGGGTAGGTCTTCACAAAACCGCGCTCGCTGATCAACTCGCTGTGGAAAAACTGCGCGCCCGATTCAAGCTCGAAGTCGTCGTGGCGCAGCAGGAACTCCTCCACCACCTGGTCGTTTTCGTCGCGTATGATAGTGCAGGTGGAGTAGACCATCACCCCCCCCGGCTTGACCAGCCCGGCGGCGTGGTTGATCATGCGGGTCTGTATCCTGACCAGGTTCTTGATGTCATCGGCTGTCTTGGTCCATCGCAGATCAGAGTTCTTCCCGGCGGTGCCCCACCCCGTACAAGGCGGGTCGAGCAGCACGCGGTCGTAACTGCCGCTGGCAAACTCTAACATGTCACTGGCGACCGGCGCAATGATCTTGATCCCCAACCGCCGGGCGTTCCTAACCACCACCTCCAGCCGTGAATGCGACTTGTCAACCGCCGTGACGCGCCCCCGATTGCGCATCCGTATAGCGGCATAGGTGGCTTTGCCGCCCGGCGCGGACGTGAGATCGATCACGTGATGATCGGGCCTGGGGTTTAGCAGGCGCACCGCCAGCCCGGCCGATTCGTCCTGAACAAAAACCTTGCCTGTCTTTATCAGTTCGGCCTCAAGAGGCAGGCCGGACGCGTCCACGTGGATGAACTCCGGTAGGTACTTGCCGAACGAAAACTCGATGCCACCCTCCTGGAGCAGGCGTGCGACCTCGTCCGGTTTCGATCTCAGGTAGTTAACCCGATACGTCACTCGCGGAGCCGGGTTGTAGGCCTTAAGTAGCTTCTCGGTCTGCTCGTAACCGAACTCGCGGAGACAATGGGCAACGAAGTGATCGGGGTAGCTGTAATAATCGCCTAAGTACTTGACCGGGTCATCGTCCGCGGAAACGTACTTGACCTTGTCAGGTTCCCGGAGGCTGGTCCTGAGAACGGCGTTGACGAGGCTCGCACGCGAGCGGTCGGTCATGACGTTGGCAAGGTTGACCGACTCCGAGACCGCCGCCGCCGCGGGAATGCGGTCGGTATAGCGAAGCTGATAGAAGCCGAGGCGAAGGATGTTGGACAGCTTCAAGGGGAGTTCAGCCGCCGGTCGCGAGAGGTAGAACTTAATCTCATGGTCCAGCCGCCGTCGCATCTTGGTGGCGCCGTTGACCAGTTGCAGCAGAAAGCGCCGATCAAGCGGCCGGAACTCCCGTCCCTGTGTTACGTGATGGACGGCCATGTCGGTCTGCTCACCTTGCTCGATGAGCACAAGCGCCTCGACGGCGGCAGCGCGCACGGGGTCAAATTTTTGAGGCGCGGCTTTGTTCTGCGTACTCATTGGCTACTACAAGTCCATGGCGCGGACGACTTCTCCGCTGCCCTCCAGGCGATAAAGGTCCTTGCGATGATACAACAACGATGCCGTACTGACGTTATCGGCAGCAAAAAGTAGTTGGGCCACCTCCGTAGGACGCGCATAGCCACCCTCGCCGATGCCGAGAACCATCTCAAGGCAGCCATCCTCTACGACAAAATCAAAGACGGCGGGACGTATATTGACCGTCTTGGTCTTTTCCTTTGAGGTACGTTCTATTGGAATCGAATCCATGTCAAGCAGCTCCCTGGCTCGCGCCGCGACCTGAGTTGCGTCCGACCCATCCGGTAGATTCAGCCGGTACACTACCCGGTTGAGTCCTGCCGAGAGCGACCGGGACTTGCCGAGAACCGCCTTCGCTTCGAGGATGTTCATCCCTTCGGTCATCGCTTGTTTCAGATTGTCGATCATGTACGGCATCAGCGTAGTTTCGAGAGTCACATCCACGAATTCCACATCCGAGGTAAACCCCAGCGGCAACGGCGGACCGAACGATAGCTTCATGGTCGGATTGAAACCCTGGCTGTAAGCCACCGGCACACCTGCCCGCCGCAGGGCGCGCTCGATGAAACGCATGTTGTCAAGGTGCGACATGTACCGGTAACGGGCCGTTTTGCCCCATCGCAGGCGGACCCTGTTCTTGGTCGGCGCGGCGGTGTTACGAGAGGCTAACCTCTTCTTGCCCCGGCCGTAGGTAGGGCTCGCCACCCCCTGCTCCGACGAAACGTCCACGCCGCGCGCCTGTGGCACGAATTCCCGCAACTGGGTGGAAGTCCGCTGCCGCTCCCGCTGAAGATGTTCCGCTGATGGACCCTTGATAATATGCGACCACGGGAGATCCGCCCCGAAGGGAATCGGCTGAAGCCGCTCGTTTATGTCGACGCCGTTCGCCTCAAGGGCAGCCAGCCATTTGTCGGGCTGGAAGTGCTCACTCCACCCGTCAAACCGGCAGCCCTGATGGTAGACCGTCTCGATCACGTCGGCCATCTCACGTCCCCCGCGACCGAGCAATCCTTGCAGGAGCGAGGCCTCGACGCTGTGATACTTAATATTGACCGTTCGTCTCCGCAGGTGCCGCTTGAGAAAATGTACCTTGCGCAGAGTCTCGTCGACGGAGCCGATCCCATCCCACTGAAACGGCGTGTGCGGCTTGGGTACAAACGGTGAGATCGTCACGTTGAGCGTCTTCCGGCCCGGATACTCCCGGCCGATATCGTGTATGTCCTTGACAATCGATACTATTCCATGAAGGTCGTCCTCGGTTTCCGTCGGCAGGTTGATCATGAAGTAGAGCTTCAGCGTTGTCCAGCCCTTTTCATACGCCATCCGCACCGAGTCATAGATGGCCGAGTCGGGGAAATCCTTGCGAACGAAAGCGCGTAGCCGTTCGGTTCCCGTCTCGGGGGCGAGCGTAAGCCCTGACTTGCGAACGCGCCGGACTGCATCCAGCAGCGTCGCACTGATCGTCCCCGGTCTGAGCGACGGCAGCGAAATCGATATCCGTTTCCCTTCCAGACGGCGGGCGAGGTTGTCGGCCAACTCGTCAATGCCCGGATAGTCAGGCGAGGAGAGTGAGACGAGAGAGACCTCGGCGTAGCCGGTACTTTTCAACTGCGTATCGATCTGCTGCATGATGTCAGCCTGGCTTCTGGCCCGCACCGGGCGGTAGATGGGACCGGCCTGGCAGAAGCGACACCCCCGGGGGCAACCACGCATGATCTCAACACCGAGATGGGCGTGAACAGTGTCGATCAGGGGCAGAATCGGTTGCCGGGAGTAGTATTCCGGCTTCAACTCCCGAACGGTTCGCGCTTTGATTTGCGCGGGCGCAGACGATGTAA
>JAGLXI010000147.1 GCA_023132995.1 Candidatus Zixiibacteriota bacterium
GACCGGCTTTTGAGTTCGGAGAGAACGCTCAGCATCTCCGGCAGACCCTCCTCGCCGTCGCCGATAAAGAAAGCGTCAAAGAACTCGGCCACCGGCTCCGGGTTGTAGACAGCCGGCCCGCCGGCAAAGATCAACGGGTGTTCCTCGGTTCTATCTCGGGAGCGCAGCGGAACTCCGGCCAGATCCAACATAGCCAGAACGTTCGTATAGACCAGCTCGTAGATCAGCGTGAAGCCTATGGCGTCGAATTCGATTGCGGGTCGTGAAGACTCCAGCGAGAAGAGCGGTATCCCCTCCCGGCGCATGAGTTCCTCCGCATCCACGTCCACGGCGAAGACACGTTCGGCAAGAAACCGGTCATCCTGGTTGACCACTTGGTAGAGGGTCTGCAGCCCCAAGTAGGACTGGCCGAGTTCATACTTATCGGGAAAGGCGATCAGGTATTTGAGGCGACCGGAAGGCTCCTTGACGATCTGTCCGGGCTCCCCGCCCGCATATCGTCCGGGCTTAATGACAAAAGGTAAGAACTTTCTCTCAAGTAGCGCTCTCATACTGACCTATGTGCTACGTTTTCAAAGGCTACTGTTATAAGTATAAGAACTCTGCCGCCCGACGCAAGTACGAAATCGCTGGTGGGTTGGAGTTCGGCCGGGTCGTGTCACGACCTGAAACGGGGCGTGTTATATCAATCGGGCTGCGTCCGCTCATGCCTGTGGGCCAGGCGGGGTTTGCTGTGGCCGTCAGTGACCGGCAGCGGCCTCTTCTTTCACGCTATCCTGATCGTCGACGGCCTTCGGAGAATTGTTGCCAGCCCAGTGGACCATGCGCGATTTCAAGCGATCAGCCAAACCGCGCGCCAAAGTCGTGCCCCCTTCTGGTTCTCTTCGCGGCCGGATATTGGATATCTTGCCGGCATCCCGGAATTCCGACGAAACCCGCGTCATGTCCAACCGATAGGACATCGCCTTGCGGTATTTTTCCACATTCTCCTTGAGAGCCACGTCGAGTTGCTCGGCGTCGTCCAGTTCGATCCGCCCCAATCGGCGAGCCATGTCCTGTCTCACGCGGTCGAGAATGTAATCGGTGTCGTCCACAATGTGACTTCCGGCAAAAGCCATGATGACGACAATCAGATCGATGGCTATAGCGAGCAGGAGCGAAAAGGCCGCTAGGTGGTCCATCTCGAACAGGTCACCGATAACCAGCATGAAGGCCTGCTGTCGGCTGGTGGGGCGCTCGATGTAGTCCGACTCGGCTGGAAAACTGACCAGGCGGGGTTGTTCCGCCAGTACCATGGCTACCTCGCCATGTGGAAAATGGATCGACGCCAGGTTGACCAACTCCCTCTGTCGTGACACCGGCAGAGCGCTGGTCAGGACCATTGATACGGAATCGATCGTGCCCACGTACTCTTTTATCTTCTTAAAGGCGCTCTGTACAGTACCGATGCGGCTCTCCAGAAAGTTTAGGATTATTCCCCGCCCGCTGCCCTGCCGGTAATCATATCCCTGGTTTGCATTCCAGGATTCAACCGTCTTCCGAGCGCCTTCTAAGGTTGACTGGATGAATTCGTCGTCGGTGCCTTCATCGACAACGGTGGCCCATCCTTTTTCCCTTTCCATCTCCAGTAATTTGCCGAGACGTTCCTGTTGATAACCAGCCTGTAGCAGGGCTTTTCGCGCGGTAGCAGCATATTTGGCCAATAGAGGCTTGACAGCCGCCGTGTATTGCGCCCGCGCTTCATGAGTGCGGGTGTCGGCCTTGAGGGTTGAGTCGAAGTTCGCGTAAGAGAAGAACACGGAGAAAGTCGCCGCCACTAAGAATACGGTGACATACACGAACCGGTTCCCTCGGGACTTCAACAGGTTCCAGGCAACGCCCAACATGGCTATCTGCAGACCGAGAGAACCGACAATGGCCAGCCAACTGTCGACCAGGATCGCTAAGCCGTAGTATGTCGTGAAAAACGACAAAACGGACAGAAGCAGAGTGCCCAGATATATCATTGTGGTGGCGAATGCTGCAAACCTGGAACTATGCATGATGCTCTTCCTTCTCTGTCGACGCCGCTTCTGCCTGCCCGACTTTCCGGGCCGACAGCTCTGATACCTATAGTAGCAAGTATCGGCCGCCCGGCGGGAATCCTTACGAGGGACCTCCGGCAGCGGCGACAGCATCGGCCGACGGTGCAATCCTGCCGTGGAAACACAGAAACACGGGCTACTTTTTCTCAACCTGACGGGCCGTCCGGGGTAGAAAGGTGGAAGATGTTTGTCTGACCAGGGAGACACTATGATCAAGGCTCAAGCCGCTTCAGTGGGAGCGCCGACCGCCCTCGGCGATTACCTGCTGCGAACCGACATGAAACACCGTGTAGCTGGTACGGTTCAGACCGTCCTTCCACGCGTGTTGCTGACCTGCCCGGTTTCCGAGGTGTCCGTGAACGTCAGCGAGCGGATGCGGCTCTGGTCGAACCTCTTCCGGAACCAACGCTGGCCATACCAAGTTTGCGCCGTAGATACGACTTCGGGAGACGAGCTGCCGGAGGGCGGGTTTTCCCGGGATGTCATCGCACGGCTCCGCGACCTGTGGCATTACGGTAGGGATATCGTGCGGGCGATCAGGCAGCATGATATCGTGCATGTCGTTCTTCCTGACAGTACGGATATGACCACGACCGCCTTCCTGCCGGTTTTCCTGGGACGCTTCTTTGGGAAACGAATCATCATAGACTGCCGCGGCAGCCTGGCCGAGCTTCAGCCTCGGCAACCGGGACCGTTGCGCGCTCGGATCCTCCGTCTGAGTGACAGGGTCGTAGCGTCATCGGATTCACTCGCCGGGCTTCTGAGACGGGAGCAGATCGGGTGCGAAGTCCTCGGTGAGGCGTTTGATCCTCTCGATCTCAGGCCACGCAACATCCAATCGGTGCAGCCCCGTATCCTATGTGTCCAGTCACCGCATGCGGTCAGCGACGCCGGGTTGCTGATGAAGGCCTTCAAACTGGTCAAGGAAAAGTATCCCCGCTCGGAGATGGTCATCTTAGGCACTGGCTCCCGGCGAAGCTGGCTCGTCGAGTCGGCAGCGGCGGCCCGGTTGAGCGGCATGACCTTCGAGTCAAAGACCGACCCGGTCGCCATGCTCCACCACCTCAAGTCGGCCGACTTATATATCGAAACGAGTTCTCCCGGCAACGACAGGACATCTCTGCTCAGAGCGCTTGCCTCCGGACTGCCTGTGGTGTCCGAAACCTGCCGGGCTTCCGACGTCATCACTGACCGGATCAACGGTCTGATCGTTCGGGAAGGCAACCCCGCACACCTGGCTGATCGTATTATCGAATTGGTCGAGTCTCCTGAGTTGGTGAGGCAGTTATCGGAACAGGCGAAACTGACCGCGCGAAAGTTCGCCTGGCCCCACGTCAGCAGGCAGTGGCTGGACATCTACCGCGATCTTTAGATTCATGCGTCAAAACCAAGTGGGGATTGACGTACAGGACTGGATTCCGGGTCAAGCCCGGAATGACGAAGGTGTAGATCGAGACGCCTGCAGTTCCGTCGGGTGGCCGTTCGCGTGGGCGGCAGATGCCCTCGTCTGCCCATGACTTGGGCTGCTTCGGCAGGGTGGCCGTTTCAAACTTGTTTGGAACGACAGGCATTCCGTCGCACCCCGGCTGGTTGATTTAGTCACAACCGGATCACAGCTCCACAAACCTCCGAAGTCAGTAAGATTTGTACCCCACCATAAATGGTGGGCCACCCGGCGGAAGTTATACAGCAAGCGGAGGGCGCGTGAGAGTTGTCAGTCGAGGCGCATTTCATATGCTAACGGACGGCAGTCGCAATGTGGGGGGAAGTTGTGGTGTTTTTGTGGGGGGTGAAGTGGCAAGCCACTTCTTTGATGTCTAAACCGCAGCAGGCAAGCCTGTCTTTTGCGCTTCGCGTGAAAAACCGGCAGCGCCAGTCTGCCCCTATTTGGTGGTAGATAGAGACGCCTGCGTTTTATCATATTGGTACCCCACCAGAAGGGGAGCGGCAGGTGGGAGGTCCTTCCTTGCAAAGCAGTTATCACTCGACACCCACAGAAAACCGATGAAGTGCTCCCTAACAGCGTGGAGCAAATGAAAGTACATGATGGTTGTCTCAAGAACGAGAGAATAGTATCCTTGAGAAAGCAGATTGGAACAAGGAGTACATCACATGATATGGGAATCGCACTATTGGAAGCGAGAACTTCTCAAAATAGCCAACGACCTTTCTAGACGAAGCGAACAGAAACGGTGGCCTGAGATTTCTCTTGTCCGAGTTGAACAAAACATAATGCTTGGATTCTACGTGGTTCGAAAGCTCGTAGAAGCAAGAAAAGTCTCCAATAAGACCGCTACCCAGATCATCCGAGTACCAGCACACAGGTGGAAAGGAACGAAAAGTGTCACGCTAATGAACTGGCATAAGATTGATCAACTCTATGATCAAACTAAGACACGTCATAGAAAGCTCAGAGTTAGCTTTATTTACAATCAATTCATTCATAGCTATGTGTTTATCCTCTGCTTCAAGGACAATTGTCGAGGCTTGGATGGCGTTTTCGTTTCCTCTGACAATGAGCGTCACAAATTCATCTACTTCGTGACGATCGCTCAGATTATCAAGCTCTTCAAACAAGTAGGCGAGGATTACCCAAACGATGTACAAATGATCTACAATCCGAAAAAGAGAGACTATGATGTAAGAGCAATCACGCATCGCTCTTGATTCGGTTGTAGGTAGTAGGCCGAGATCCCTCCAGTCTCGACGGCAGGGTGGCCGTTTCAAACTTGTTTGGAACGACAGGTATTCCGTCGCACCCCGATTGGTTGACTTAGTCACAACTGGATCACAGCTCCACAAATCTCCGAAGTCAGTAAGATTTGTGTCCCACCATAAAGGGCAACTTGTTGAAAAAGCCTTTTGTGATACTCGGAAGCCAGCGGATTCGTCATGCCCGCGAACGCGGGCATCCAGGAAGTCGCTGATACCAGTGGATTCCCGCTTCCGCGGGAATGATTCATAATTGATGGCAGTTGATGGTTTGCATTATATTCCGGGTTTTTCAACGGGCCCTAAATGATGGGCCACCCAGGCCTTACAGTAGCTGGAATCCATAGAGGCGTCGGGCAGAGACACCCGACGCCCCATCTTGGAGAGTGACGAAGTCACTGTTTTGTGTTCTGTCCCGAGTTTTAGAGCAGCCCCTTAGAACACGCTGAACTTGAAGTATTTCCTCGGGTTCTTTTCGATGTCCGAGACGAGGTTGCCGATTCGCGTCATGAGATTGACGGTCTCGGAGTAGAAGGCGGTATCGCTCACAAACAACCCCAACGATCCTTCGGCCGCCTGGACTTTGTTCATAATCGTATCCAAACGCGCCGACGTGGCAGCGAGGTTGTCGTACAGTTGCGGGTCGCTGATGATCTTGCCCAGGCTGCCGCTGTTGTCCTGTACCTTCCGGGAAAGGCTGGAAATGGCGTCGGCTGTTTCCTCTATGGAGCCGATAATGCGTTCCTGGTTATCGTGGAGTGAAGCCGTGAGGGCGGTCAAGTTGGTCAGCAGTCGGGTCATCTGGACATAGAGCGAATCGCTGGTGGTCATCCTGCCCAGTGTTCCCTCGCCGCGGTTCATGCGCGCAATGACATCATCGAGGTTGCTCAAGAGGCTGCTGGCTTCGTCCAGCGCCATCTCCCCTGTCTTGAACATCGCTTCCGCACTACCGGCGTCAAGGGCGGGGATGACCGCCATCTCTTCGATCATCCTTTCCTGCCTGGGGCCGGGAATGACCTCCAGGTACTTGTCCCCCAGGAACCCGATGGTTCCCAGTTGCACGCGGCATCCCTCTGTCAGCATGGGCCACACCGCTTTCTTGACCCGGCAGATCACTTTCACCTGGCGCAGGGAGTCGACGTTGACGAAGTCCACGGAACGCACGTTGCCTACTTCAACACCGGACATCCAGACCGGCGAGCCTTTCACCAAGCCGCTGACGTTCCTGAAGTAACAGACGAACTCACCCTTGGGGTCGAAAATGGACGTTCCCCCTCCGGTCAGCGACGCCCAGAGCATAGCGGCGATTGCAAACACGAGCACCAGTCCGACTTTCAGGCTGCTCCACTTTACTGTCGTAGTTCGTTCCATATCTCAGGTCCTTTCCGGGTCGTGCCCGGCCTGTTTCATGGCGCCCTGCCGGTGGAAGGGCACAGCAGGAGCGACCCACGAATTATACAACCCGTCAGGGGGAAATGCCACCGTCAAAGAACTTCCGTTTGAAAACGCCGGTCATCGAATCTCTGAAAGGAGCCAGAAACTCCTGCACCCTTGTGTCACGGCAGTCGCGAAGCTGTTCATAGGAGCCATCGAAGGCCAACTCCCCCCGGTAGACGACAACGTACCTGTCCGCCATTGCGAAAGCATCGGCGATCTGGTGTGTCACCACGATCGTCGACACCGTCCGCTCCCGGTGAAGTTTGTTTATCAGATTCACAACGTTGCGGGTGGCATAGGGGTCAAGGCCGGTGGTCGGTTCGTCATAGAGCATTATCTCGGGATCGGTGGAAAGGAGCGCACGCCCTATCGCCACCCGACGCCGCATACCCCCGGAAAGTTGATCGGGGAGCTTGTCTATCACTTCGTCTGCGTCGAGCCCCACAAATCCCAGCATGGATCTCACGCGGAGTCCGATCTCCTTCCACGGGAGCGCTGTGTGTTCGATCAGGTAGTAACCGACGTTCTCGCCCACGCTAAGCGAATCAAAGAGCGCGCCGTCCTGAAACACCATCCCGATCTTCCGCCTTATCCGGCGTTTCGATTTTTCGTTCATGCGGCAGATGTCGCGGTGATCTACGTTCACCTCGCCTCGCTGCGAAGTCTCTAATCCCAGGATAAGACGCAGGATCGTGGACTTGCCTGAGCCGGAAGGCCCCATCACCACGACCGCCTCCGAGTCGTCCACGGTGAAGGAGATGTTGCGCAGCACGGAGTGGTCGCCGTACGAGAAATCCACGTTCTTGAGTTCAATCATAAGTAACCCTTGATCCAGTTGAATACGACCCGGGTGATGAAGAAGTTGCCGATCAGGATGGTTATGGAACACAGGACGACCGAGTTCGTGGTCGCCCGGCCGACGCCCTTGGTGCCGCCGGCGGAACTGAACCCCTTGTAGCAGGAGATGAAGGCGATAACGAACGAAAACAATACCGGCTTGAGCAGCCCGACAAAGATGTTCCCGAAGACCAACCGCTCCCTGACGGCCGACCAGTACATCGTCGAGGTGACGTGGGCCACTAGCGTGGCGATAACCCAGCCACCGAAGAGGGCGATGACATCACAGATGACCGTCATCGCCGGGAGCATGATGATCAGCGCGATCAATCGCGGGACGGCGAGTTTCTTGAGAGGGTCGATACCGAAAGCAACCATGGCGTCAAGCTGGTTGGACGACTTCATGGCGCCGATCTCGGCCGTGATGCCCGCCGCCACACGAGCGGCAAACATGACCCCGGTCAACACCGGGCCCAACTCACGGATGATGGAAATGGCCATGATCCGGCCGAGGTAGTTCTTGGCTCCAAAGTCCATCAGCTCCATCGAGAACGCCAGGGCAAACCCCTGACCGGCAAAAATGCCGGTGAGAACGATGAGAACCATCGACCCGACACCGATCAGGTACATCTGCTCCATCGTCTCGCGCAGGTAAAACCGCCGGGAGAACAAAGCCCCCACCATCCGGGCCGAGAAGAAAAACAGGCGCTGGCTCTCATAGGCAGCATGTTTGAGCCAGTTGTCAAAGGCGCTTAGAATGGCCACTGTTCCTTTCCTATACTCAATCTATGTTATCGGGGATTTCCGGGTAAGTCAAGGTAAAATGGCCTCTTGAAATACGACACAATATGTCTATATTGTCCTACGACATCCGGTGGCGTCAAACATGGATAATAGCAATGCCCGTGATATGAGTGATGATAACAAATACCGAGAGAGCATCCCGAAGCGCCCTCACGCCATCGCTCTCTTTTCCGGAGGGTTGGATTCCACCCTTTCGATACTCCTGATGCTCAAACAGGATATCAGGGTGACGGCTCTGACTTTCGTGACGCATTTCGAGTGCGGTCCGAGGGAGTATTCCTCCGGCGAGTTTGATCCCTACGCAGTCGCACAGAAGTACGGGTTTGACGTAAAAATAGTGCACTTTGGGGAGGAGTTCATCGACATCGTCAGGAATCCCCGGTTCGGCCATGGCAAGAACATGAACCCGTGCACCGACTGCCGCATTCTCATGCTGAGGGAGGCCCGCAAAGTCATGGAAGAATCCGGTGCCGACTTCATTGTGACCGGCGAGGTGCTCGGCCAGAGACCAATGTCACAGTTGAAGGACAAACTCAACCTGGTCGTAAACCAATCGGGTCTGAAAGGCAAGCTTCTGCGCCCACTTTCGGCCGGGCTTCTCCCCCCGACGGATCCGGAACTCAGCGGCCTGGTCGACCGTGACCAGCTTGAGGCCATCAACGGCCGGAGCCGACGGCGACAGATGGAACTGGCCGAACAGCTTGGTCTGGAGAGTCATTTCTCCCCCGCGGGAGGTTGTCTGCTCACCGACCGAAGCTATTCCAACAAACTCCGAGATCTGTTAGCTCATAGCGAGCACGTCACATTTGATGACTTTGACCTGCTTCGTGCGGGCCGCCATTTCCGACTTGACGCCAACACCAAACTGATCGTAGGCCGCAATGAAGAGGACAACACCCGCATACTCACTCAGAAACGACCACAATATGTCCAGCTTGAGGCTTTAGGTATCGGTTCGCCAATCGCGCTGTTGATCGGAGAGGCAA
>JAGLXI010000148.1 GCA_023132995.1 Candidatus Zixiibacteriota bacterium
ACATTAATTGTGAGTCAATTCGCGGTCACTGCCAGGGGGACTGTTCTGAATATCCTACCGGCCTCACGCTGGCCCTAAGACCGCGATGGCAGGCGCTCGCCTATGTCAACGACCGTTTCTTAATTCTCTCAGCAGATGAACAGCCGCAGGAAGTCGCGGCTGATGTCCCGAAACGCCCCTGACCTTGGTTGCCACCTAACACCGATTCACAAAGGCCTCACGGCGGAGTACTGCCCGCGAAAGCTCTCGGGCGGCGAGCATTCATCACGGGTGGTGAAATATTATTAGCTTGACGTATGGGGGAGTGTTGGTTAACTTGCCTAACTTGGCCGAATGGGCCCTTAGCTCAGTTGGTTAGAGCAGCTGACTCATAATCAGCGGGTCGCAGGTTCGAGTCCTGCAGGGCCCACTGTTAGGAAGGAAAATGGCCCGGGCAATTAGCTCAGTTGGTTAGAGCGTTCGGTTCACATCCGAGAGGTCACTGGTTCGAATCCAGTATTGCCCATTTTGAAAAATGAAGTGTTTTCGAAACTACAAGTTCATGATGCCCGGCACCGTCTGTCGATGGTTGAAAAATGCGGATAAGCGGCGCCGAGTGCAAAGATATACAAACGCATTCGCCCTTTTCACGGGCGGATGCGTTTTTTCATTGAGGTGCCGATGAATAGCCGACTCCCGGCCCAAGGAGGTGTGATGCTCAGCGATCTCGAACTGCTCTTGAAGCTGCAGGTTATCGATTATGACCTTGGTGAACTTGAGCGCTCCAAGGAATACCTTCCGGATATGATGGAAAACCTCAACCGGGAAATCAAAGCAGCCCAGGAAAAGTACGACGGTGCTACTGCCGAACTTGAGCAGGCCGGGATCAACCAGAAAAACCTCGAACTGGAGATTGCCACCAAAGAAGCCGAGTTACAGAAGTTCCAGCAGCAGATGATGTCCATCAAGACCAACAAGGAATACGATGCCCTTGTGGCTGAAATCGATTCCGTTAAGGAGATCATCTCCAACAAAGAAACCGAACTTCTGGAAACCATTGACCGTGTCTCGACACTCGAAAAGGAGATCGTTGAGTTCGAGGAGAAATCAGCCCGGACCAACGACGATAACAACAGGCAGTTGGAAATCCTCCAGGAAAAGATAGACTCGATTGGTGACAAGGTCTCCGGAAAGGAGACCGAACGCAAGGACATCACTGCTCAGATACCCAGGCCGATCCTCTCCACCTATGAGCGGGTACGCCGGGGGAAAGGCGGGACGGCCGTGGTGGTGGTCAAGAAGCGAGCCTGCGGCGCCTGTTACAAGGCGCTCACGCCGCGGAGAGTACAGGAAATCAAGAAGGGAGACAGGATTCACACCTGCGAGTACTGTGGCTGCCTGCTCTTTTGGGACGAGGCCACGTCGAATTGATTGCGCCTGTCGGTGGCGGAACTACTAGATATGGAAGACGTTTATACACTTAGGTCATGGTAAAGATACTTGAACACCCCGCCCTGACGTTTGACGACGTCCTGCTGCTGCCGGCTCACTCAGCCGTGTTGCCACGGAATGTCAACGTGGCTACCTCGGTGGCGGCCGGAATCGATCTGAACGTCCCACTGCTCTCCGCCGCCATGGATACAGTCACCGAATCCAGACTGGCAATCGCCCTGGCGCGCCAGGGCGGTATGGGTGTCGTTCATAAGAACATACCGCCCGAGGTTCAGGCAAGTGAAGTCGACAAAGTCAAGAGGTCCGAGTCCGGTATGATTGTCGACCCCATCACTCTTTCAGCGGACAGGACAGTGGGCGACGCCCTTGAGGTCATGCGCCGGTTTTCCATCTCCGGGATCCCAATCACCGAACAGGGCCGGCTGGTGGGAATCCTGACCAACCGTGATCTGCGATTCCATCGCGACGAGAGCCGCCCGGTCCAGGAGGTAATGACCCGCGAGAATCTGATCACGGTCAAGGAGGGCACGGACCTGGACACAGCTCGGGAAATACTGCACGAACATCGTATCGAGAAACTGCTGATCGTCGACGAGAACCGGATGCTCAAGGGGATGATCACGGTGAAAGACATAGTCAAGCGTATCCAGTACCCGCTGGCCTGCAAAGACCCACAGGGTCGACTTCGCGTGGCCGGGGCGATCGGCGTGGCTACCGACCTTGAGAAGCGGGCCCAGGCTCTGGTGGACGCCGGTGTCGACATGCTGGTAATCGACAGTTCCCACGGTCACAGTCAGGGCGTTCTCAAGGCGGTCCAATACGTCAAGACGAGGTACCCGGACACACCGATCATGGCGGGCAACGTAGCTACCGCCGAGGGCGCCAGGTCTCTGATTGACGCCGGGGCGGATTGCGTAAAGGTCGGCATCGGGCCGGGTTCCATTTGTACGACCAGGGTCGTGACCGGAGCCGGCGTCCCGCAGGTTACCGCCATCATGAATGCCGTTGAGGTGGCCCGGAAATCGGGAACACCGGTTGTGGCCGACGGCGGCATCAGGTACTCCGGGGATGTCACAAAGGCCCTGGCCTGCGGCGCTCAGGCGGTCATGATTGGTTCCCTGTTTGCCGGCGTGGAGGAGTCGCCCGGCGAGACAGTCCTCTATCAGGGCCGCTCGTACAAGGTCTACCGAGGCATGGGATCGCTGGGTGCCATGAAAGAAGGCAGCAAAGACCGGTATTTTCAGGAGGAGGAGGAGGAGACTTCCAAGCTGGTGCCCGAGGGAATCGAGGGCAGGGTTCCTTTCAAGGGATCTCTCAGGGAATCCGTGCACCAGTTGGTCGGCGGGCTTCGCGCCGGGATGGGTATCTGCGGCGCGGCCGATCTAACGCAACTCGGTGAAAGAGCTACCCTGATGCGGATCACAGCGGCCGGTGTGACTGAGTCACACCCGCACTCGGTGCCCATTACAAAGGAAGCGCCCAACTATCGACGCATGTACTAAACCGGGCAGCTTCACGGAATTAGAGAGTTTGTTTTGTTTGGCAATAGTATCGTTGGCTTGCGAGAGTAGGAGAAACAGCCGCGCTCCAGAGATCAATTTGAAGTGAGGAAAGTCCGAGCTCCGGAGAATCAAGGCGCCCGGTAACACCGGGGCGGAGTGATCCGACGGAAA
>JAGLXI010000149.1 GCA_023132995.1 Candidatus Zixiibacteriota bacterium
GGCGGGTAAGGGTGAAATCGTGGTGTAAGAGACCACGGCCACCGACAGTAATGCCGGTGGCGGGCAAACCCCGCCTGGAGCAAGGCCAAATAGAGGAAGAGGGGTGGATTCGCCCCGCTACTATTCCTGGGTGGGCCGCACGGAGTGGCCGGGTAACCGGTTCACCAAGATAAATGGCTGTTGAGTTCCTTACGGGGACTGACAGAACTCGGCTTATTTCCTGCTCTCCAGGCCTCCATGAGAACGGAGGCTTTCATGAGCTATACTCATTGGGTAACACCCCTTAAGTGGGTAGTGGCACCGTCCCCCGATCCGGCCTTTGTCGCCGACCTGGCCGAAAAAACCGAACTGCCTGCCAACATCATAAAAGTATTCGCCAACCGCCACTTGGAAACCCCCGAGGAGATCAGGCATTTTCTCGATCCCAAAATCTCCGACCTGAAGGACCCCTTCCTTATGAGCGGCATGGACAAGGGCATCGAGCGGGTGACCCGCGCCTTCTGCGACAACGAGAAGATCATCATCTACGGCGACTACGATGTTGACGGCATAACCGCCACTTCGCTCCTGTTCATGGTGCTCAACAAGCTCGGCGCCCAGGCCGATTTCTATCTGCCCAACCGACTCGTGGAGGGATATGGCCTGTCCAGGGGTGGTATTGATAAGGCCAAAGCGAAGGGTGCCTCGCTAATTATCACTGTCGATACCGGCGTCACCGCTGTCGAAGAAGTGGAGTATGCCGCCTCACAGGGAATCGACGTTATCATTACCGATCACCACGAGGCCGACCAGGCGGTGCCCCATGCCTGCGCCATCATCAATCCCAAGTTGGAAGGCGGTGACTACCACGACGAGCTTGCCGGTGTCGGGGTGGCCTTCAAGTTTGCTCAGGCGTTGTACCGCTCCCTTAACCAGGACGAACGTGAGTTGGAAGAGCATCTTGACCTGGTGGCCCTGGGGACGGCCGCCGACATTGTGCCCCTGGTGGGTGAGAACCGGGTGCTCACCAAGTTTGGTATCAAGCAGATCGCCCGTACTACGAAACCGGGCCTAAAATCCCTGGCCTTTGTCGCCGGACTGATGGGCAAGGATATCAGCACCGGCCAAGTAGTCTTTATCCTGGCTCCGCGCATCAACGCGCTGGGCCGCTTAGGCGATGCCGGGGGGGCTATTCGACTACTGTCCACTCGCGACGAGGCGGTGGCGGCTGAAATCGCACGCACGCTGGACAGCGAGAACAAGCGCCGCAAGGAGATCGATCAGACCACTCTCAACGACGCCCTCAGGCAGATCGATGAGCGCGTTGATCTCGAGAAAGACCGGGCCATTGTCCTGGCGGGCGAAGACTGGCACCAGGGCGTGATAGGCATTGTTGCCAGCCGCCTGGTAGAGAGATACCACCTGCCGACCATTATGATTTCCATCACTGGTGGTGAAGGAAAGGGATCGGCCAGGTCCATTCCGGGTTTTCACCTCTGTGAGGCTCTCAAGGAATGCGAAGACCTGCTGCTCAAGTACGGCGGCCACAAGTACGCCGCCGGATTGTCAATTAAAGCAGAGAATATCGATGCCTTCCGGGATAGATTTAAGGAGGTCTCCGCCCGCATCCTGACGCAGGAGGACATCACTCCCAAGCTCCACATCGACATCGAGATCGAACTGAGTGAGATCGATGACGAACTAATGCAGATAATCGATTCCTTCTCCCCCTTCGGGCCTCAGAACATGCGCCCGGTGTTCCTGACACGCAATTGCGAGGTGGTTGGCCAGCCATACCAGGTGGGCAACAATCATCTGAAAATGCGGGTGCGCAAGGGCGATGCCACCTTCGATGTTATCGGCTTCGGCTTCGGAAAGATGGCCAGCGCCATCTCCGCCAGGGGTTGCTTGGTCGATCTTGCTTACGTCGTTGAGTACAATACGTGGAACGACGTCACCCGCAAGCAGATACGCCTCAAAGATATCAAACTAACGGCCGGCAACCTCTCAACCGGATATCAATAAACTGTGGC
Source organism: Candidatus Zixiibacteriota bacterium (assembly GCA_023132995.1). Taxonomy (GTDB): domain Bacteria; phylum Zixibacteria; class MSB-5A5; order GN15; family FEB-12; genus JAJRTA01. Next base: position 2,013 of record JAGLXI010000149.1, read on the forward strand.
GCTTCTGGACCGCTTCTCGGGGGGGGATATTCGTGCCCTCTCTCGTGTGATATCACTGGTCGAAAACAGGGACGAGGGCTACCGGGAACTGCTGGGTCGGCTCTATCTGAAATCCGGCCATGCCGTAAAGCTTGGCATTACCGGACCGCCGGGAGCGGGCAAGTCCACCTTGGTCAATGGGCTGACCCGCCAATTCCTCGACGATGGCAGGAAAGTCGGCATTGTCGCGGTCGATCCCAGTTCGCCCTATACCGGGGGAGCTCTTCTGGGTGATCGCGTTCGCATGAACGAGTTCCCCGGCGGCGGCAAGGTCTATTTCCGCTCTATGGCCACTCGCGGCGCCACCGGCGGGTTATCCGCAGCAACCGATAACGTCGCCGTCGTGCTGGACGCCTTTGGCTTCGACATTGTCCTCATCGAGACGGTCGGCGTGGGACAGGTGGAACTGGACATTGTCGACGCCTGCGATTCGGTTGTCGTGGTTATCGTACCGGAATCCGGAGACGCCGTTCAGACCATGAAGGCCGGGCTGATGGAAATCGCCGATATCATGGT
>JAGLXI010000015.1 GCA_023132995.1 Candidatus Zixiibacteriota bacterium
GGAATAGGATTCCTTGAGCGGCGAGTCAGGAAGCATCTCGAAGTAGCGTGTAATCTCGCTTCCCGGCTCAAACGGCGAGGACTGCAGCGCTCTGACTTGGTCGCGGACCAACTCATCCAAGAGATCCAGATAAGCGGTGACACGGTTGGCCCGGGCATCTTCGTCGCCGTAAGGTATTTCAAGGTATTGCAGGCCAAGCCTTCGGCAATGGAATCGCCTCATTTGCTCTATGAGAACATCATCAACGAGCGATATAGTCGATGAGATACCGTATTTCGCCACTCTCAAGGGCGTGTCAATACTGAAGCCGGTGCCCATCACCGGTATGTGAAAAAGGTGAGGGTTTTTCTGCGCTGAAGAATCCATACTGACATTATGGTTAACCAGTACCGCAATGTCAAACAATTACAACTCACGGTGACTTGCAATCTTCATCAGGAACAGCCGCCTTCCCGACTGATAGCCGGCAACTTGTGATGGTGAGCCGTGCATCGGTTCAGCCGAATCCGGACAGGGCGGCAACCATCTTCAGGGACATCCCGGGGAGTCTCCAATCAGTCTGACGGACCTGTCTTTCCGGAAGAATGCCACCGTGGAATCATCCGTTGCCACACAATTGGCTGGGAAAGTCTCCTCCCGGAACAAAAAGAACTTGACTAACGTTATATGTAATAGTAATACTTATCATTACTATTATTTTAGGAGATACCGTTGGCCGCTGGAGAACCGCAGAGAAACACCAAGCAGCGTCAGGTGATCCTGGAAGAGCTCTGCAAACTGAAATCCCACCCGACCGCGGCTGAGCTCTATCAGGTTGTGCGAGAGAAAATGCCCCGAATCAGCCTGGGTACGGTTTATCGGAACTTGGAACTCCTGGCGAAAAACCGTATCATACAGAAACTGGATACCATCGGCGTAGAAGCACGGTTTGACGGAAACCCGGCTCGTCATAATCACATTCGCTGTACTGATTGCGGCTGTGTCGGTGATCTCCATGATATTCCCGGGGACTTTCTGGATCAGAGGTTCAAGCAAGCAAACGGCTGGAAAATTATCGGATGTCGGATTGAATTCATCGGAATCTGCCCCGGTTGCAGGAACATTCGACAAGACAAAAGCATTCCTGAGGCAGACAGTGGAAAATCACAATAGACCAAAGGAGGAGAGACTGATATCCACAAAGGAAGTTTAACGCAGATCGTCGCCAACATGCGGCGCTGGCAAAAGATAGAGAACGCCGCCGTTGCCTCGACCGCCGGTGTCCTTGAGAAGACGGAGAATCCGATTGTCCGTCTCATCATGGAAATCATTCAGCACGATTCGCAGAGACACTATCGCATTCAGGATATGATCGCTGACAGCCTGGAATCCAGGACTATCACATTGACGCCGGATGAACCGGGTCTTGATTATCTGCTGATTGATGATGAGAAGCATAACAAAGTACTGAAGACGCTCTGAACAATTAAGAAGGGTATGTACCCTTACGGATGATCCTGTTCTTTGAGGAGGACATTGTATGAACGAAAGAACCGGTTTAACAAAGATGAAAGGTGAGCCACTGACTCTGGTCGGCAACGAAGTCAAAGCGGGGGATACTGCCCCCGACTTCGCAGGGCTGAACGATAAGTTGGAGCCGGTCAGGCTTTCCTCGTTTAAGGGAAAGGTGGTGGTTCTTGTCTCCGTACCGTCGGTGGATACGCCTGTTTGTGATCTTGAGACGAAACGGTTTAACCAGGAAGCGGGAAAGCTTGGCAATGATGTTGTGATCCTTACTCTCAGTATGGACCTCCCTTTTGCCCAAGCCCGCTGGTGTGCGGCTGCAGGTGTGGAAAATGTTAAGCTCCTCTCCGACCACCGCGAGGCCTCCTTTGGAAAGGCGTACGGTGTACTGATCAAAGAATTGCGGCTTCTGGCCCGAACCGTTTTTGTCCTCGACCGGACCGGTACCGTCCGGTACGTCCAATACGTTGCAGAGATAACCGAAGAGCCTGATTACGACGACGTGTTGAGGGCTGTCAACAAAGTTCTGGAAAGATAATCCGCATGCCACATCGGCGTATCGCAGTTGAGGATGGCGCGTTGGTTATCGACCGCCTGATACTGAATTTGGAGGAGTAGATGACCCTGGAAGAAGCGATCAAGACAGCTATACAATACGAAACCAGAGTGCGTGATGCGTACCTGGATTCTATAGACAACATCGCCGATGAGACCGGTCGCCGAGTCTTTGAAGTGCTCGGCAACGAGGAGCAGGGGCATATCGACCACCTGGCATCCCTTCTCGCACAGTGGAAACGATCCGGGAAGGTGTCTCCCTCCAAGCTCAAGAGCGTTGTGCCGGCCCGGGAGATGATTGAAGAAGGAATGAAAAAGCTGGACGAGCACCTCTCCACCAGAGACTACGGCACCGAACGGGAAATGCTCAAGAAGGCTCTGGCCATGGAGCAGGAAACGGCGAGCTTCTACCGTCGAATGGTCAGGGAGTTGAAAGAGGAGGGTGGACTGTTTGCTCGTTTTCTGGAGATCGAAGAAGGACATCAGGCGATCGTGCAGGCCGAACTCGACTATCTCAATCGCACCGGCACCTTTTTCGACTTCCAGGAGTTCAACCTGGAGCACTGATCGAAGATGTGCCATGAAGGAGACGAGATGACCACGGTGGAAGAAAGAAATAAGCGGTTGTTGGAAGGCTTGACAGCAGCGGCCAAGGCGGAACGCTATGGTCACGACTTCTATCTGATGGCGGCCAAATGCACCGAAGACGCCAAGGGCAAAGAGGTGTTCCGGATGCTGGCTGCCGAGGAGATGGACCACATGCGATTCCTGTTGAGTCAGCATGATTCAGTTCTGAAGACTGGTCGCGTAGATGCCGAGCTCAAATTGGGACGCATGACTGATCTCTCTGGTCGGTCCCCGATCTTCTCTGATCAACTGAAGGATCGCATCAAGGAGGCCAATTTCGAGATGACGGCCCTGTCAATAGGCATTCAGCTTGAGCGCGATGCAGTCGCCTATTATCGGAAGCAATCGGAGGCAGCGGAAGATGAGTTCGTGCGTGGCTTCTTCGCGCATCTGGCTTTGTGGGAATCTGGGCACTACCATGCCCTGCTTGAGCAGCATGAGGAACTGAAGGAAGACTACTGGTCGGCAAGCGGCTTCACCGCGTTCTAAGGCGACCGGCAAGTCCCAAGACAAGAAAGGAGAATGGAAGATGGCTACTGAACAACTGCAGGTGTATAAATGCAACAAATGCGGCAACATTGTTGAGGTCCTTCATACCGGGGTCGGAACTCTGGTCTGCTGCGGCCAGGACATGAGACTCCAGAGGGAAGGCGAAATCGACGCCGCAACCGAGAAACATGTCCCGGTCATTGAGAAGATCGACGGCGGCTACAAGGTGAAGATCGGCGAAGTCGCCCACCCGATGGAAGATAAGCACTATATCGAGTGGATCGAACTGATCGCGGACGGCAGGGCCTACCGTCAGTTCCTGAATCCCGGGGAAGCGCCCGAGGCGACTTTCAAGATTGAGGCTGACAGCGTGAGCGCCCGTGCGTATTGCAACTTACATGGACTGTGGAAAGCTTGATTGCTATTGGAGGTTCAAATGAAATTCGACTCAGTAGACAAAATTCTCGACTTTGCCATCCAGAAGGAGCAGGATGCCGCAGATTTCTATACCGGCTTGGCTGGCGAGATGGAACACGAACACATGAAGGACGTGTTTCTCGGCTTTGCGGATGAAGAGAGAGGTCACAAGACAAAGTTGATGGCTATCAAGGACGGCAAGCAAATGGTGTCGGCGGAGCAAAAGGTTCAGGATCTGGAGATCGGAGATCACCTGGTTGACATAGAACTGAAAACGGAACTGAGTTACCAGGAGGCTCTTATTCTGGCTATGAAAGCGGAGAAGGCGGCGTTCAGGCTGTATAACGACCTGGCGTCTGCTACTGACGATGCCAACCTGAAATCGACGTTCCTTGGTTTGGCACAGGAGGAGGCCAAACACAAGTTGCGATTTGAGATCGAGTATGATGACAGTATACTGACAGAGAACTAACAAGCCACGCAGCCGGAAAGGGAGTTGCGATGATCAGCAGGAAAATGCAAGACGCTATGAATGACCAGGTTGCGGCGGAGTTTTATTCGGCTCACCTGTACTTATCCATGTCAGCGTACCTGGAATCAATCGATCTGCCCGGATTTGCCAACTGGATGCGTATCCAGTATCAGGAGGAAGTGTCACATGGCATGAAGATGTTCGATTACGTGATCGAACGTGACGGCCGGGTGCTGGTCAAAGCAATCGACGCTCCTCTGTCGGAGTGGAAATCGGTCGTCAGCGTGTTCGAGGCTGTGTACGAGCATGAACAGAAGGTCACCGGACTGATAAACAACCTGGTGGATATCGCTCTGTCGGAAAAAGACCATGCTTCCCATATCTTCCTCCAGTGGTTTGTTAACGAACAGGTGGAAGAAGAATCCACTGCCAAGGGGATTGTCAGGCAACTCACGATGCTCGGCGATTCGAAAGCCGGCTTGTTCCAGGTCGATCGTGAACTGGCGCAGCGGGTTTTCACACCGCCGGCCACGACTGCCCGGTGAACAGACGGTACGCGAGGCTGATCGGAGAGACGCGGGCGTGGACACGAGAACACACAGGGCTGCCGCCAGGGAACTGCTCCCGCAGAGGAACCGCAATTCTCTCCTTAAGTGGGCGGACTCAGTGTGCAATCCATGGCGTTTCTTGATTTGGACTTCAGGGAGACACGAGCAAGTTCTCGATGTATGGCTTTGATACTGGTCAACTTCATGAGATGACAACAGGCTGCGTGTTAGAGGGAGTTTTGGAGAGTTCGACGCGATAGATCAGGTCTTGAAATAATTGTTTCTTATTGGAAATAGCAGTCTTAGAAAGAGGACAGAATGGCAGATTTGAAAGGATCGCAGACGGAGAAGAACCTGCTCGCCGCGTTTGCCGGTGAGTCCCAAGCGCGAAACCGCTATACCTACTTTGCAAGCAATGCGAAGAAAGAAGGTTTTGTACAGATCTCACACATCTTTGAGGAGACTGCCAACCAGGAGAAGGAACATGCCAAGAGGCTGTTCAAATTTCTCAAGGGTGGTGATGTGGAAATTCAGGCGGCCTTTCCCGCCGGGGTGATCGGCAGCACGGCCGAGAATCTGCAGGCCTCCGCCGCCGGCGAGCACCACGAGTGGAAGAATATGTATCCGGAGTTCGCCACGATAGCCCGGAAGGAAGGCTTCGAAGCTATCGCAAAGACATTCGATGCTATCGCCGTTGCGGAGAAACAGCACGAGAAGCGCTACCTCGGTTTGCTGGCGAACATTGAAGCTGGCACGGTGTTCAAGAAGGATAAAAAGGTCGTCTGGCGATGCCGCAACTGTGGATACATCCATGAAGGCGAGGAAGCGACCAAGGCGTGCCCGGCCTGTGCTCATCCCCAGGCGCATTTTGAACTGCTGGCTGAGAACTGGTAGAACGCCATAGTTGGGAGGAAGTGATTCGCTTCCGGGACTTCCCTCAGCAACGACCAGAGAACGCCGAGTTGAGAAAACTCGAAGATAGTAAGGTCATTGAAGATGTATGATATGGTCGCGTCAGTTCTTACCGAGAGTTGGTTGGTTCTTGGTCAGATGGCGCCATACCTGCTCTTTGGCTTTCTGGCGGCCGGCATACTCTCAGTATTGATTTCTCCCGAGTGGGTGGAACGTAACCTCGGTGGACACGGATTGGGACCAGTGTTGAAGGCCTCGCTGTTTGGTGTGCCGTTACCTCTCTGCTCGTGCAGTGTGATTCCGGTATCGGTGTCCATGCATCGACACGGCGCCAGTCGCGCGGCAACGACGGCGTTCCTGCTCTCCGCTCCCCAGACCGGTGTGGACAGTATCGCCGTTACCTATGCCTTGCTCGGCCCGGTCTTTGCGATCTTCCGGCCGGTAGCGGCATTGCTGACCGGTCTCGTCGGTGGGGGGCTGGTGCGATTCCTTGGTCAGCCAAATCAGACCCCGGCGACGGCCGAGTCAAATCCTATCACCTGCCATGGCGCCTGTTGCGAGCAAGAACATCGGAAGAACGCGCCGGTGCGCATTCTGGAACACGGGTTCGTGGCCCTGCCGAGAGATATAGGTCTGGCGCTGCTGGTCGGAGTTCTCATCGCGGGTGCGATGGCGACAATTATCCCGCCGGATCACCTGGTAACATACATAGGCGGTGGACTGATGGCGATCCTGCTGATGATGATAGCCGGGGTGCCGATATATGTGTGCGCAACCGCGTCAGTGCCGATTGCAGCCGGAATGATGCACATGGGCGCGTCACCGGGGGCGGCGCTGGCGTTCCTGATCGCCGGGCCGGCCACTAATGCCGCTACGTTCACCGCGATCTGGAAGGTGCTGGGACCACGAACAGCGACGCTTTTTCTGGCAACTGTCGGCGCAAGTGCCGTGGGATTCGGACTGCTTTTGGACTGGTTGATGCCGATAGCGGAAGCATCGCTTCCTCAACTTGCCGGCCATACACACATGCAATCTGGGGGCGGTTGGTTGTATCATGTTGCAGCAATCGTGCTCGTGGCTGTACTGGCCCTTTCGTACCTGTCAAAGGCACAGACAGACACAGAGGTCGAAAAAACGGCCTGAGAAGGGATAACGCCTCTGCCGAATGTTGTCACCATTTGTTGTAGTCAACTTGGGCATACAACCTCCTTTTTTATTCATTCATTTACTCACCGAACGTCGCAAATAAGGATTTGGCGCGATTGGCGACCATATCCTCCATCTATCTTGTTAGGATGTTCCTTTCATGCTGTCCATGAATTCTTGTTGAGCCTTCTGATACTCAGGTAATTTGCCGTAGACACGCTTTCAGATAGCGTCATATGACGGCTTCAAGATAGGCACGTCGCTCATTCTTCCCCATATCACAGCTTCCATCGCTCGGTTACCTGTATTGTGAGGCAACGCGGAGATGCGTTTTCGCTTGACATTTCCGGGGCAGGAGTGCTACGCTATTGTCGAATACAGTTCCCTTGTATGTTCTGCTGGTTGGCATAAAGGTAACGGCTGGCAAAACCCAGTGTTGCAAATGGTCTGTGCGTCTGTGAACGCATGTTAGCATGACGATGGAAACCGACACTTCACTCTACAACCGGGGACACTGCAAGGAATGGGAATACAGCTTCATCGCTGTCAACAAAGCCGTCTTGACCAAACAGGCGACCTATTGCACCCTTTGCTGCTCCTTTGCGGCCTGACGGTTTCATGAAGAAACCCTATGGACGATGATAGCGTATTCCCTCATGAAACAAAAGGCGGAAAGGGACTGACATGACTCATCGGCACAGGCGGATGAAAGAACGACAACAGCGGGATGATCTTGCCGGTGAGCATGCCGTCGGCGATGCCGGACAGATAGTGTTGGCCTGCCTGTTTGCCGTGACATGGATAGCAGACGCATTTTTTCTTAAGTACACGACTTTCCTTAATCCGTATGTGCCGCTTGCCGCCAGGATACCTCCGGGAGTCGTTCTGTTGGCTCTATCCGGTTACCTGGCGAGAACGGGTTTGTCTATCGTGTTTGGCGAGGAGAGGGAAAAGCCAGGCGTAATCAGAAAGAGAGTGTTCAATGTCGTTCGCCATCCGATATACTTAAGCGAGATTCTGCTTTATCTTGGTCTTCTGTTGCTGAGTATATCACTTGCTGCGACAGTGGTGTGGATTGTTGCTATCGGGTTCCTGCACTACATCTCGCGCTACGAAGAAAGGCTGCTGCTTGCGCACTTTGGCAAGGAATATGAGCAGTACATGCGCGAAGTACCGATGTGGATCCCGTGGTTTCGGAAGAGGTAAATGAGATTGCTGAGATCGGCCGGTCGGAACTATGCGCCGCCAATAGCTGGATGCTCCGGACACTGACGCGTCGCCGATGTGAATAGTCGGGTTTCGTTATTGCCGGCGCTGCGAGAATACTGATGAAAGACAGAACATATTTCGGCAGAGACCTGGAAGCGATGTCCTTCGCGACTAACTACCATAACTGGATTATCGACGAGTTCAGACCTTATCTCGGCAAGAGCGTGGCAGAAGTCGGGGCGGGAACGGGCAATTTCTCAAGCCTGCTTGTCGGAACCGGTATTAAGCGCTTAGTCGCGTTTGAGCCGTCGGAAAATATGTATCCTGTGCTCCGGGATCGCATGGCCGGTGCGGATAACGTAACGACTGTCAATTGCTTTTTTGGTGATAAATGTCGGGAATATGAGGATGAGTTTGATTCTGTCGTGTATGTGAATGTGCTGGAGCATATTGAGCACGATGACAGTGAACTGTCGTTTGTGTATAGTAGCCTGAGAAAGGGCGGTTATATTCTCGTTTTTGTCCCGGCTCTATCATGGCTGTATAGTGAGTTTGATAAAAAGTTGGGGCACTTCCGTCGCTATCACAGGAAGGACATTGTCAGAATGATGGAAGGTGCCGGGTTTGATGTCGTCCATGCCAGGTACTTTGATATGGCTGGAATCATACCGTGGTATGTCGCCTTTGTCTTGTTGAAGAAATCAATAAGCGCCGGCAACGTGACGCTGTATGATAAGCTGGTAGTCCCGATTATGCGCAAGGTGGAGAGTATCGTGACTCCGCCTGTAGGCAAGAACATCTTATTGATCGGCAGGAAAGCCTGACCCAGCGCGCAGGCGGTGCTTCGCGTATTTCTTCCAGAGGTTTGGCTGAACTTGCAAGATACCTGCTCCTGGTGTGGAAGCTGGAGGTACGATCAGCCGAAAGTGACCATCATTGCCCCGGCCACACCTACGACAATGGCAGCCAAACGCAGGGGTGTGATTTTCTCCTTCAGCAGCAGGGCGGCAAAGATGAATATGAAGATGTTGCTGGTCTGGTTCAGCGCCGAGGCCGTCGATGCCTGCGCGTATTTCATTCCCGCCAGCCAGAGGATCATCGAAATGTATGCCCCCAAAAACGACCCGGACAGAGTGTATTTCCACCGCCGCGTGGAACGAATCGAAGCTATTATGCGCAAGCGGGAAGGATGGAAGAGCAGGACAACGGCCAGAACCGCCAGGCCGCCGATCAGGCGCATCTCGGTCGCCCAGATGAGAGGTGAGTGTTCGAGCAGCGGTTTGATCATGACGATACCGACCGCCATCGAGGCCAGGGCCAGTACACCCCAGAGGATTCCAAGCGAGATCGCGCGTCGATCGATCGAGGCGTTATTGCGTTCGCCCATCACCGACAGCACGGCGGAGACAATCAAGATCACACCCAGCCATTGCCACAGGCTGAGGGTATCCCCTAGCCACAACATCGACAAACAGATAATGAACGGGCTGTACAGGCAGTCGACGATGGCTATCAGGCCGGCCCCGAGAGCGTTGAGGCTTTTGAAGAAGAGGGTGTCGGCAATGCCGATCCCGAGCGCGCCGCTCAGAAACAGCAGCAGGTAATCGCCTACAGGAGCAGGTCGGAGGATAACCTCACCGAACAGCCAGGCGGTGGGGATGAACAGGATGACCGCCAATGCGTTCTTGAACAGGTTCAGCCCAATGGGGTGTACCGCCTCGCCGCTCTTCCTGAAGAGGATCACGGCCAGGGCCCAGACTACCGCCGTTAGTAGCGCCATCGCTTCGCCGAAATATGTCTCGAAACCGCTCATGTAGTGTCCATGGTTGCGTTATATCCTGTCAGTCCGAAACCTGAGTCTTCGCAGCGTTGGGTCACGGCCGGCTGCCGCAAAGCCTGCCACCTGTCAATAGTGTTGCCGGAAGGTACGTTAGAAGAACCCCCTATTCAAGCGGGGATTTGTGCCGGGCGGCCGGTTCGCGAGGGCAAGGCGGCGGCGCTGGGCGCCCTGATCGCCCCAAAAACCGATTGACATATCTGCACTTTTGCGTACTTTTCCACGTATTGCAGCGTGACGCCGCCCCCATCGTCTGTCGGAGTTGAATTGTCGGATCGGGCAGGAGTAGTTGCGATGCAACCGGATCGTTGGTCTGCCGGTAGAAGAGTCTGAAATGAACAATGGGTCAGTCGTCAACCGCAACGTCTTGATGCTCAACCAGAACTACGAGCCGCTTACCGTCTGTACCGCCCGGCGCGCCGTTGTCCTGCTCTTTCAGGGCAAGGCGGAGATGATCGAGACCGCCGACGGCCTGCGCATCCACACTGTCACTGAAAGCTACCGGGTTCCGTCGGTGGTCAGGCTGTGGAGGTATCGCAAGGTTCCCCACAAGCGGATCATGCTCACCCGCAAGAACATCCTCACGCGTGACGGTCATCGCTGTCAATACTGCGGTGCCGGTACCGGTAAGGGGCCGATGACAGTCGATCATGTTATCCCCAAAACCATGAACGGCACGGATACCTGGGACAACCTGGTCTGCGCCTGCGCCCGGTGCAACAACCGCAAGGGTGATCAGACCCTGGAAGAGGCCGGGATGAAACTGTTGAAAAAACCGTCCCGCCCGACTTTCATTACCTTCATTCAGCGTAATATCGGTATAGCCAATGGATGGCGGCCGTACCTGTTCATGGACTGACCGGCATCGGCTGATCTCCCGGCGCTCTATAGTCCAGCGACCGTTTGAAAATGAACTGTATACGATTTGTGCTTGCCGGGCTGGTTTGCAGCCTGCGCGTTGCCTCATTGAAGAATGT
>JAGLXI010000150.1 GCA_023132995.1 Candidatus Zixiibacteriota bacterium
ACACGTAGGGAATGTCCTGCCCGGCGCTGGAGAAATCGATCTGACTCCAGGTGAAGCCGTTGTCGTCGGTGTATGAGATTCCGTCGGACACCGTGTACAACTCGCCGGAAAAAAGCTGGCTGTGGTTGGTTCCCACCCAGAGACGCCAACCTGTCGAAAAGAGAGCAGATATGTTGTCACTGACCATACCGGTCGAGACATCGTGAACCTGCCAGGTCTCCCCCTGGTCGTAAGAAAAGTTCAGACCCTTGCCGGTCGCCAGCCAGACGGCGCCGTCGTGCTCAATAATGTCTATTACAAGATTGCTCAGATAGCCGCTCTGTGGCACCGAAAAGCTCTTGGGGAGCTGGGCCTCCGAGATGGACGGCAGTATCACTGCAAGCCCGACGGCGAGAACGGCAACCACATAGCCTGCGATGCTTCTTCTCACGATTCACTCCACAAAAAAACATGCCGCACACAGGCGCTCTCCCTGCTTCCGTACGGCGAAATCATCTCACGGCTTTTCGGGCCTGTCTCGCGAACCCGACAGGGCCTGCCTAAATATCTCTCGTTCGCCAACTCAACGATGATACCCGGATTCCACCGGCAAAGCAAGATAATTCAGCATGGTGGGGCGTCCGTCGCCGTGGTGAGTTCTACCCATTGAGCGACAACAGGTTCCCTGCTGTCTTCAACTGACGAAGCTTTTTTCAAAGGTTACCGAGCCGAGCGCCGAGTCGACGTAGAAGTAGTTCTCCTTGTGGAAGGGGGCAAAGAACAGGCTTACTTCCTCGGTAGTGGCCTTCAGATGCTGAGTGAGACCCTCCGGATTGCGGTCCAGTTCTGCCCGGCAGATGACAACATCGACTAACATCAGGGCTTCCGACATGCTCAGGCCTACCGGCAGACAACGGCGGTCGAAAGTATCGATCGGTTGCAGATCAAACTGTGGCAGGGCGGCTGAAAGGCGTTTGGACAGGCGGTACATGGCTTCAAAGTTCCCTACCTTGAACGCCGGAATGACCAGACGATCCGACCGGTACATACCTCCGAAAAGATGCTGGAACTTCTCGGAGTCCGCGGCAGACATCTTCAGAGACCAGAAAGGGAACAACAGATCGTCCTGACCGTACTGGGCCGAGACCAGCGCGATCTGCGAAATGTCGCGGGCGAACAACTCGTGCACAATCATCTGGTGGCAGTTCCTGCAGATGTAGACGTATGACTGCTCCGCCGGCAGATCCTCGGCGCAATTGGGGCAGCGGTGGAAATCCACGTCCAGTTCGCCGAACTCAAGATCAGCCGCGGCTTCTTTCTCACCGTAGTCCAGTGGTGAAACCTCGTCAACATGCGCGAGTACCCGGCAGGTAACACCGTCGACAACCCAGCGATTGAAATCCCCGCCGGCGTAAGACTCGACGATGACATATGGAAAGTAGACAAGCGAGGCCACCGGATTGAACAGTTCCGTTCTGTTCATGCCGAAATCCGCGATCGCAACTTCCCCGATATCAGCGACTCGCGCGACGACTTCCGCCCAGGCCTCGGACCACGGTCTCGCGACCGGCATAGCATCGAACCCGTCCTGCGTATTCGTCCGGGAATAGGGGAGGACGTTAAGATAGTCTACCCTCATCCCGATGGTGTCCGGGATGCCCTCGAACTGACCGCCGGCGCCGACCGTCGTCAGGTACGGTGTCAGGTTGATGTCGGTTCGGCGGCGTTCATTGGAGGTCTCTCTCTGGCCATCCTCGCCCTGACGGTACGTCACGCGAATTATGTCGTTACGAACTTTCAGCAGAACGGCGTCGATTTTCCAGTAGGGGTAATAGATATGCTTGAATTCCAGATCGGAGCCGGTCAGGGGCAATTTGTTGCTTTTCAGATACCGGTCGATCCCGAAGCGGACCTCCCTTCGCGTGACTTTCGCCCTGACGACATAGACCACCGGCGTGTCCGGCATGGTCAGCCTCAACACCGAACCGCAGTGCTCGCACGTGAGAACGAAGAAGCTTGATTCGATGGTCAACCGGCCACCGCAGCCGGGGCAGCCCACTTCAATGTAGAACCCGCTCTTACTCCGGTTTGTCGTCGATCTGAGAGTCATTGCCTTTGACCGGTTTGCCACAGGATCCACAGTACGTCGAGCCGGGAATCACGTTGGCGGAGCAATGGGGGCACTGCAACTCGGCATCGAGCTTGTGACCGCAGTGCAAACAGAAGTTGGCTTCTGTCGGCAGTTCGCGACCGCACGACGGACAGGCATTCTGGACAATCATCTGGTGACCGCAGCGGTAGCAATAGCGCGACTGCTCCGGCGTATCAGTGTGGCACACGGGGCATGTGACGGTTGCCACCGGTTCCCGTTTGAGTTCCCGCTGTTCGGGCGAGAACACCTTTGACATCATGCCCGGCAACATCAGACCGACCCCGGCCGCCATGCCCATCCCGGAACCGGCCGCGGCGGGGCCACCGGTGGCGCCGAGACCCTTGGCCAGCTCGAATTTCAGGAACTTGTCCAGATCTCCGACGGCCTCCAAACCCGAGCGCTGGTCAATCATCTTGGCCACTTCCTCGGGTGGCGTTATCGACGAGATGTAGAAGTCAACCAACTTGAGGCCGTATTTCTCGAATTCGTTGTGCACCAATCCCTTGAACTGCTCGGCCAGTTCCGTGTATATCGCCGGCAGGGACAGGATTGTGTCGAGCTTCTCACCCAGAAGATCATTCAGGCGGGCGATGATCACGTCCCTCAGATAACTCTGGATTTCGGTTGTGGTGTACCTGGCCTGTCGCCCGACGATGGAGTTCAGAAACAGGCTTGGATTGTCAATCTGCATAGTGAACGCCCCATGCCCACGCAAGCGAATAAGTCCCAGCTTGCTGTCCTGGAAAGTGACAGGGTGTTTTGTCCCCCACTTCAGATCGGTGAATACTTTCAGATTGACGAAATAGACCTCGGACCTGAAGGGAGAATTGAAGCCGAATGGAAAAGCCAATAGCCTCGTCAGGATGGGCAGGTTGAGGGTAGAGAGGGTATGCCGACCGGTAGTGAATGAATCGGCGGCATGACCGCTCTTGAAGAAGATAGCCATCTGGCTGTCGCGCACTATCAACTGGGCGCCCATCTTGATATCGGCCGATCCCTCCTGGGGAATACGGTGAATCATCTCGTCCCCGGACGGATCGAGCCATTCGATTACTTCTATCAGCAGGCCCATAATCGCTCCTTATGTACTTGATTTGTTTAATAACTGTTTCGTCACTGCAGAGCTTTTCCTTGAACCAATCGAGAAACGGCGGGTACCACCATACAACGGCCTGCGGTCGAACCGGCAAACCGGTTGTGCGTCAGCAGGATTTATCGTTTGACAGTACCGACCGGTCAGGTTATATACGGTCAGATTGTGACTCGAAAGGGAACGCCTTTGACAAACCCAAGGAAGTTGCTGCTGTCGTTTGCCCTGGCACTCTGTGCCGTTTGCCTCCTGATCCCCGGTTGCGATGAACTGGTCACCGAGACCAACTATATCGAAATCGCCGGTCACCCGACCGCTGAGTTCGGGATTGACACGCTCAGCGTCGATTCCGGTTGCGTTCCCCTTGAGGTCCACTTCATCGACCTGTCCAACGGCCCGCGCGACGAGTGGCTCTGGGAGTTCGGGGACGTCGGGGACGACAGCACCTCGACAGACACCAACCCGACGCATGTTTACACCTCTGCAGGCACCTACCGGGTATCGCTGACAATACGCGACACGGAGACCGGAGGCGAGGACGCCGAAGTCAAGAATCGATACATAATCGTCGGCACCACCGTCAGTGACTTCTCCGCCGACACGACTGTCGGCTGCCAGGGCCTGGCTGCTACCTTTACTCCCGCGGAGTTTGGTGGCGTGATTTCATGGGAATGGGATTTTGGCGACAACAGCCCTGTGTCGGACACATCAATCCCGACGCACATCTACGACTCCGCCGGTTTCTACACGGTCACTCTTACGGCACAAGGCGGATGCGGCGAGATGATAATTACCAAGGACAGTCTCATCAAGATCGACAATTGCCCGCAGGTGTTCTTTTTTGCCGACACCACCGAAGGCTGCACGCCGCTGGAAGTGGTTTTCTATGATTCATCCGTTGTCGATTCACCGGCTGTCCTGGTCAGCCGTGAGTGGGATTTCGGCGACGGCCAAACCAGTGGCGATCAGAACCCGACCATCACCTTCGACTCGGCCGGTATTTACACGGTGACACTCTCCGTCACCACCACGGATGTGACTGTGACCGATTCCATGCCGGAATACATCACCGTGCGCGGCGTTCCCACGGCGGCATTCATTGCCGACACTCCCACCGAAGGCTGCTACTCGCAATACCAGCACTTCCAGGTGAGGTTTCTCGACCAGTCAACTTGGGCGACCGATAGCCTGGTCTGGCGTTTCGGCGACGGGACCCTGGCCTACAACGATACCAGCCCCGTGCACGCATTTGTCGATCCGGGCATTTATACCTGCTCACTTGAGGCTCACGGACCGTGCGGTTCCGACACGGTGGTCGTGGACAGTTTCATCGTGTTGTGCGACCCTCTGAATGCCGACAACACCGGCTTCAGTCTCGTCCCCACCACCGGCGACACCACGGTGGTGTTTACCTTCAGTGATACCTCGACCGGTATGATCTTTGACCGCGACTGGGATTTCGGCGATGGCTCTCCCCACAGAGACATAACCGTGGTCACTCACAAGTACGATACTGCCGGAACCTACGAAGTAATCCTGACCCTCAGCAACTACTGCGGAGAGATTGAAGTCAAGGATATGATTGAGATAACGGAATAGCTTCGACTGTTTCGAAAATGGAAAGCCCGCCTGATTGTCGGCGGGCTTTTGTGTTTTCTATCAGGCCGAAGATCGGCCCGGATTTGCAGACGGGACCGACTTACTTCAGTTCCGCCGTGAACTTTCTGGTCAGCGCCGGGACGATTTCAAAAGCGTCGCCGATGATACCGTAGTTAGCGACGTTGAAGATCGGGGCGTCCTTGTCCTTGTTGACGGCCACGATGGTCCGTGACGACCTCATCCCGACCAGGTGCTGAATGGCACCGGAGATTCCGACCGCCACATACAGCTTGGGATTGACCGTCTTGCCGGTCTGGCCGACCTGCTGAGAATACGGCGTCCATCCGGCGTCGACAATCGCCCGCGAGGCGCCTACCGCCGCCCCGAGCGAATCGGCAAGCTCGGCAATCATGGGCAGATGCTCCGCTGCCCTGAGACCGCGCCCGGCTGAGACAATGATATCGGCCTCGGCCACGCTCACGGCGCCACCCGACTCGACCTTGCTCTCCTTGATCGTCATCTGCGAATCAAACGCTGAGCCATCGACCGCTTCAGCGATAACCTCTCCCCCGCCGTCTTTGGATTCCGCAAAGCACTTGCCACGCACCGTAACAAAGAACGGCCCGCCGCCATTCTTGACCACCTCGGAAACCACCGACCCACCATAGCTCGGACGTGTGGCCACGATGTTGTCCCCATCCATCGCCAGCCCGGTTGCATCGGAGGCCTGGGCGCCGCCATTGAGCGCGGCTAAACGGCCAAACAGCGCCTTGCCGTAGAAAGACGCCGGACCTAAGACAAGATCAGGAGTGTACTTGGCAATGAGCGCGGTGAGCACCGTGGCATAAACCTGGTCGTTGTAGAGATCGAGACTCTCGTGAGATACCGCCAGCACCTTGCCGCCTCCGCGCGAGGCCAGTTCGTTGGCCTGTGGTTCGGCGTTCCCGGCCAGCACCGCCGTGTACAGTTCGCCGCCGATTGATTTGGCGGCTTCGATCAGTTCGAATGAAGCCGGGATCAGCTTCCCGTCCTTGTGAAGAGCGATAGTCAGTATTTTCATTCATGCACCTTCTATCTACCAAACGCTGTCGTTTATTCGCTGTCGACCATTTCGATTTTGCCGCCCAATATATACGCTGTGAAACGGCTAAGCAATAGTTTTGGTGAGGGGGGATGGGCGACGTCTCACCTTACTGCTTGACACATATAGTGGCAGTAACTTAGATTAGTGTATGGAGAACTGACACCGCGCAAGACGCTCTCGCAACAGCTCGTGAAGCTAGGTAATCGACCTGAATTCAACACGTGCGTGGTGTTAATGCGAAAGGGCCCTATTTCGGGGAGAGCTTATCATGCGAAAGGCAAGAACTAAGCTGACTGCAAAGAAGATCGTGAAAAGGCGCGGCACCAGCAGAGCGAAGGCGTGGACGAATACAGAGGTAGCACAGCTCAGGAAATCTTACCGGACCACGCCGACAGACAAGATTGCCAAGAAGCTTAAACGCACGGTGGCGTCGATCCAGGCAAAGGCTCGCTCACTTGGCCTTAAGAAGGTAGCGAAGAGGACAGCGACTAGGAAGAAGACGG
This sequence comes from Candidatus Zixiibacteriota bacterium, assembly GCA_023132995.1. GTDB lineage: Bacteria > Zixibacteria > MSB-5A5 > GN15 > FEB-12 > JAJRTA01. The sequence goes on from JAGLXI010000150.1 coordinate 6,408, forward strand.
TCAAGCGGCGTGCTGATAGGCCCGGAGGTGGGGGACCAGGGGTGAAGAAAAAGGTCAAGCGGAATGGTAATAGACCTGAAGGCGGGGGACCAGGAAAGAAATACTCCAAGAAGAAAGTGTATAGGAAGAAATGACCGTAAGAACCCATGAGACTCAGTAAATGTAGCGAGTTCTACACGACATACTCCAGCAAAGCAAGTGATGTTGCAAGACAGCTGGCATTCGCAGGTATCGGCATAGTCTGGGTGTTTAGATCCCCGATTGATGGCTCTATCCCCCCTGATTTACTTTTACCGCTATCGTTGTACTCCGTAACGCTGGGCCTGGATCTGCTGCAGTATTTATCGGCGAGCTTAATGTGGGGACGTCTCGAACATAAGTGGGAGAAGAAGTGGTTTAAGGAGAAGAAGGAGTTAGGAATCGAATCAAACCGGGACAACTTACGACCAAAATACGTGCGACTCCCACAGACGATTTTCTTTTATTTGAAACAAGCGACGATCCTCGTGGCGTATATTCTCACCGCCACTTTCGTGTGGAGCTTAATCTGAAGCACTGCATAAACGCGGTCACGCCAAGTGCGCCGGCAACGGGTGGCCGTCTCAGACTTGTTTAGGTCAGCGGTCACTCCCAAAACAAGTTTGAGGGTGTCACCCGGCCGATGGTTGGCCCCCCCTACCCCACACCCTTCATATAAGCAGTGAAAATGCGTTTGATATCCCCCAGCTTCTCCACCCTGACAAGCCGTTGCCGTAGCTCGGACGCGCCCTTGAAGCCCTTGACATACCAACCCAATATCTTGCGCATCTTGAGTACGCCACGCTGCTCGCCGTATTCGTCAACCATCAGTTCGGCGTGACGAGTGACAAGGGCGATCTTCTCAGCGATGCCCGGTTCCGGGATCGACTCGCCGGTCTCAAGGTAGTGGTTCACGCGTCCAAAAACCTGCGGATCACCAAACGCCGCCCGGCCGATCATAACACCGTCACAGCCGGTCTCATCAAGCATCCGGCGGGCGTCCGCGGGGGTTCTCACATCGCCGTTGCCGATCACAACGATATCGACCGCCTCCTTGAGCCGTTTGATCGCCGACCAGTCAGCCTTCCCGCTGAATCCATCGGCCCGGCTTCGCGCGTGCAAAGTGATCGCCTTCGCCCCAACCTCCTGGGCGATCTGTCCCACCTCCAGATAGACGGGGCTTTGCCCTTCCCAGCCGGTGCGCATCTTGACGCTGACCGGTGTGGGGGCAGCCCCCTCGATCACCGCGGCGATAATTTCACGAGTCAAGGTCAAGTCCTTCAGTACCGCCGCTCCGCCATTCTTATTGACGACTTTCCTGACCGGGCAACCAAAATTAATATCCACCATGTCCGGCCGAAAGTCCCGCACCGTTATCGCGGCGGCTGTGCCCATGACCTCGGGGTTTGCGCCAAATAGCTGTATCGCAAGCGGTTTTGTGTCGGGCCGGGAAACCATCATGGCCAACGTCTTTCTCTGGCCGCGAATGACCCCCTCCGAAGATATCATTTCCGTGAAAACCATCGCCGCCCCCGCCTTCAGGGCCAGTATCCGAAAGGGCTGGTCGGAGATACCCGCTAAGGGCGCGGCAAGAACTCTCCCGTGGAGCTTTAGATTTCCGATTCTCATGCCGACAATATAACAACCGTGCCCTCAGCAGACAACAAGGGTCTGTGCCGCAGCCCGTGAAGATAGGCTCAACTCTTGGCCCTGCATCGAGTTACGAGAAAGAGCGTGTGAGACATATCGAAAGGACTCGCCCATGCCTGAAATTGTAGTTAAATATGAAGACAAAGTGATCGAGCGGATCGTCACGGAGAAAAAGCGTATCAGCGTCGGCCGTACCAATGACAACGACGTCGTCCTGGAGAACCGGGGCGTTTCGCGAAAGCACGCCATGATTGAGTTCAACGACAACGCCGCGGTCGTCATTGACAACGAATCCCTCAACGGCACCTTCGTAAACAACCGCAAGATCTCAGAAGAGGTACTTCGGGACGAGGATGTCATCACCATCGGCAAGTACTCACTGGTCTACAACAGCCAGACGACGCGCGACCAGGACGGCGGCACCGGATTCGACGGCACGATGGTACTTAATACCAAGGCGCAGAAGAAGCTTCTGGAAAACGACTCCATCGAGCGGCAAATTGTCGAGAAATACGGCGGTTCCGTTCTGCTGGGAATGGAGAACTCCTCCTTTGCCGAATTCAGGCTGGAGCGGGAGGTGACGACTATTGGAAAGGCCAAGTTTGTGCATGTACAGGCCAAGGGTTTCTGGTTGTCGGGCATCCAGGCTAAGATAATAAGGGAAGAGTACGGCTATTCACTTGTGAATCTCGGCAAACAGGGGAAAACCCAGGTGAACGGAGAACCAGTCAACAGCGCCGTGCTGAAAAATGGGGACCTGATAACGGTCGGTAAGACTACCTTCAAGTTCGTCGAAGGAAAGACGCCATGAAGCATGCCCTGGTTTCCGACATCCACGGTAACCTGGAAGCCCTAACAGCAGTGCTGACCGACATCGAGAAGCACAAAGTGGACTTTATACACTGCCTTGGGGACGTCGTAGGCTATGGGCCCGACCCAGCGGCATGCCTGAAGATGATTGACCGGTCGTGCGACACCAAGCTCATGGGCAACCACGAGTTTACCGCCCTGGGCCTGCAGTCAAGCAGCATATTCAACAACGCGGCAAGGGCAGCCGTCAAATGGACGCAAATGCAACTCACAGACAACGACATGGCCATCATGGCGGACTTTGAGATGGACAGGACGCTCGATAATATGTATCTCGTCCACGCCTCACCCCTGGAACCGGAGCAATGGCACTACGTTTTCAACGAAGAAGAAGCCGTGGCGGCGTTTCAGAACCTCAAGACCGAGATCGGGTTCATGGGCCATTCCCATCTGCCCCTGATATTCAGCGAAGGGCCCGGAGAAAGGATCCGCTCGCAGGCAGGGCACACGTTCCAGGTCGGTGATGAGAGCCGATACCTGATCAACGTGGGATCGGTGGGCCAGCCGCGCGACAATGACCGCCGCGCTTGCTACGTGGTTTTCGACACCGATGAGGGCGACGTCTTTTACCACCGTGTCGAATACGACATCGATGCGGCCCAACAGAAAATGGCCACGGCCGGATTGCCGGAAGTGCTAATCAGCCGCCTTGCGGCGGGACTCTGATACGAGGGAGCAATGAGCAAGTATTCATCCTACATCCTGTGCCTGTTGATATCCGTATTCGTGGTCATTCTCTACGTCAACAGCTTTGGCCCGCTGCAAAGCCTCCAGCAGTCGATAACCGACCGGCTGGTCGATCTTACTGCGCCCGACGGTATCCGCCCCAACATTGTCCTGGTCACGATTGACGAAAAGGCGCAGGATGAGTTCGGCCCCTGGCCGTGGAACCGGGACCTTATCGCCGATCTGCTGGCTGCGACCGCCAGCGCCGAACCCCGGGCGATGGTGGTCGACCTGGAACTGGGTGAGGACGCCTTCCAGGACTCCGCCGGTTACACCGGTATCCTGGCAGGGCAGTTGAGCTGGATGAAAAACGTCATTCTTCCCTACGATATCGCCCTTGCCACCTACCGCAGCAATAAGACCAACAATCCCGATCACCTGTTTGACTATTCCGTAGCGGTTGACAATCCACTGGGGATTATAGATGAAGAATCCAGCCTTCAGGTCAGAAAAGTGTTTCTCCCGGCGGAGAAGCTACTGCAGAACGACCCGTGCCTGGGATTTGACTACACCATGCCGGACGACGACCGCGTGCTCAGACACCAACCGCTGGCGATGAACTACGAGGGTTACTACTATCCTTCTATCTCGCTCATCGCGGCTGCGACTTATCTTAAGGTGCCCCCCGTTGACGTGACGGTAGTCGAGGGAGATCACGTTCGCCTCGGCGGCGGCATACGGATTCCGACAGGCGATCACAGCGAGTTCTTCGTCACTCATTTCCCGGCGGAAGCATTCAAATCCTATTCCGCCGCCCACGTTATGGGAGAGAACTTCCAATACAAACGACTCACCAACAAGATGGTGCTGATAGGTCTCACGGACCCTGATTTCACCGAGGCCTTCCGCACCCCGATAGGCGACCGCACACCGGAACTGATCGTCAAGGCGTCCGCTATTGAGAATATCATCAACGAGAATATGATCGCCGTCAGAAATGATCGGGTGGCCCTGGACATGATTATTTTGTTTCTGCTGGGAGCGGTCTTCGCTTTTGTCCTTCCCCAGGTTTCACAGTTGTATCGCGTCGTGATATGCGTGTGCGGACTCATCATTCTCGCCAACGTGAACTACTTCCTTATCAGTTCCTTCAGTATGGCGCCACAGACTGTGTACTTCGGATTGGAGTTGATCCTGTTCGTGGCAGCATCATTTCTATTGGACTCCGC
>JAGLXI010000151.1 GCA_023132995.1 Candidatus Zixiibacteriota bacterium
AACATAATATATCTTATGGGACGTTCGTGGAGTCCTCTATGAAGCTCACGATCGTGATACCGGTATATAATGAGGTCTCCACTATTGAAGCCCTCCTCTCCCGCGTCAACAACTCACCGATCCCCGACAAGCAGATCATCCTGATCGATGATTGCTCGACCGACGGCACCCGCGAGCTTATCAAAGAGCGCCTCGAGGATCAGGTTGACCGTGTCATCTACCAGCCTGAAAACTGCGGCAAGGGATTCGCTCTGAAGACCGGGTTTAAGCACGCCACCGGCGACATTGTCCTGATCCAGGACGCCGATTTAGAATACGACCCCCGCCAATACCCGATGCTGATCGAGCCGATAGTCAACGATATGGCCGATGTTGTTTTCGGTTCCCGCTTCGTTGGCGCCGGCCCTCACCGGGTGGTCTACTTCTGGCACTACGTCGGCAACCGGCTGCTGACCCTCCTGTCGAACATGCTCACCAACATCAATCTCACCGACATGGAGACCTGCTACAAGGTCTTCCGGCGGGAGGTTATCCAGTCGATCGATATCAAAGAGAATCGCTTCGGATTCGAACCTGAAATAACTGCCAAAATCGCCCGCAAACGAGTCCGAATCTACGAGATCGGGATCAGCTATTACGGCCGGACCTACGAAGAAGGCAAGAAAATCGGCTGGAGGGACGGTGTAAAGGCGGTCTGGTGTATTCTCAAGTACAATCTCTGGGCGCACTGAGCGGGGCGCGATCTAAAGTATCTCTTTAAGCGTTATCGTTAGCCCCCAAACCTGCTCCGCCTGAGCTAGGGTTGGTCTACCGGTCCATTCAGTCGTGACTGTTATCATTCGAATATATTGAACCAGCGTCTTCTTGGCTGTGTGTTTGTTGCATCTATAAAGCTAAGCGTGTTTGTTAACTTGAAGGCAATATCGGGGACGATTGGGCCTAACCTCAAGAATTTCTCCTTCAGTTTTATGATTTCTTCAGTACGATTGGACCAATTAGCGGTCCAATTGACGCAATGCGGCTTCCATGTCAAACGACGTTTATTCGGAGGAGTGTATGTAACCCATGTTTTGCTGGTCTTGTCATTCTGAAAAATGAACTCGGCAGAGGGAGTTAGATGTACCCCAATCCAGTCTGCGTGTTCATGCCACGCCGCTGCTTCATCGACAGCTTTGCCTATGAAGATATTATCCTGAATTGCGAATTCCCCAAATGAGATAGCACCTCGAACTGGAATCTCCGCTTGTATTGAATTGAGAATTGCCCAGTTTGCTAATTCACCATGGATATTGATTGCTATCGATGCTTCTTCGATATCACACTTGGTAAATATGGCGATTGTGTCTGAGATACTCCTAACCTGCACTTCACCCTGCACTTTGCCGCGCTGCTTCTCACCTTCATTACGCAGTCCGTCCACTAGAACGCTCAACTGGACGGTGGCGTTAGAAATACGGTTGTAAACACCTTTCCAACCAAGAACATCAAGAAAGGTCACGACTCCATCTAATAAAGGTGGAGCTATATAGGAAGAGCTTTGCATCAGCGCCCCTCCCATACTCCGCCGGAAGGAGCGCTGTGTGATGTTGCTTCAACCCAGTTAGCAAGTTGTTCCAAGGCTTCTTGTACGACCTCATGCGGCAGTCCTTGCTCAGAGGCTTGAACCCAGAGCCATTCCAAATAACCTTCGAGTTCAGCAGGGTAGTGGATCATATCGTTTGTGAAATTTGAATAGAGAAAAGGTCGTCCTGCCTTATTGCATGGTCCCCTAAGTGTAGCCAGGATGTCCCAGCCGGTTTCGGTCCTCGTCAGCTTATTTGTTTCGCTACGATTCCTCCGCTTTGAAAACCAGACAAAAGTAAACTCGTGGCCAATTGTCTGGTCCTCAGGATCGTCATTTGCATGTGGGTCCTTAATAAATGCAAGTAAATCCTCAACCGGATGAACATGCATATAGAACTCTGGATCATCCGAAGGCATATCCCGATTCTTGATCATATATTTGTGGTGATTGGGCTTATGACCCCGCCCCTTTAGCGCCATATGCAATTGATGAGCCATTTTACCCATCTCCTGAATGAGGGTGCGGATGTCCGCTATTTCAAATGCAGAGCCTTCGTAAGCACTTCTAACTTGCTCCAGCCGACTCTCAATATCTTTGTGCAAACTCTGTTCCGCAGATACAAGCTCAATTCTCATACATATATCTCCACTTCATTTCATCCTCACGATACATGAACACGCGTACCCCACCCAATCTCAAATACAATCTTTTTTCGCACTGAAGGCATTCAACGAACAAGCGCCTGTGCTCACAGCCACCCCCGGCGGGCCAGGTTGCGGCGCTGGCTCTCGTACACACGGCGCTCTTTCATAGCCTGCACATACCAGCCAATGTTTTCGACCAAGCCATCCTCAAGTGATACTTGCGGTTTGTAACCCAAGTGTCGCTTCGCCAGAGAGATATCACCGACATACGACGATATCTCCCCAGTCCGCTTTGATGAGAACGAAATCTTCGAAGAAGAACCGACAACCTCGGCGATCATGTGCGCCAGATCGAGCAGCCTCTCCCCTTTTCCCGCGGAGATATTAAAAGTCATTCCGGCGACCTTGTCAAACCTCTCCACAATCGCCACCAGCCCGGCAGTGCAGTCGTCAATGTAGGTGAAGTCGAGCTTCTTCTCCCGTCCGAAAACGGTCAGGGTGCGATTCCGCAAGGCGTAGTAGAGAAACACCGGGATGACGCGCTCGGAGACATCGTACCGCCCATATACGTTGGACAGTCGCGCGATCACCGGCTTTATGCCATAGCATTCATGGTAAGCGTGGATCAGGGCCTCGGCAGCGTATTTCGAGGCTGTATACGGCGCTTTCACTCTGCTTACGTGCGTATTATCTTCACGGATTCGGCTGCGTGGATTGGTTTCGCCATAGACCTCGCGCGACGACGTGAACAGCACTCTCTTGACACCCTTCCTGCGTGCATACTCCAGCACGTTGTACACCATCAGGTAGTTGTCCAGCGCCATCTTTGGGTGCACGACCGAATCGTGCACACGCGCGTTGGCCGCAAGATGGACTATCAGGTCCGGAGGGGGGCGAAACCGCAGTTTGTCGAGCGGCCGACGCAGATCATGGAAGACGGTCTTGCGCTCGATCCTCGCATCCCAGTATGAATGCCTGACATCAAGCGGGATCACACGATAGCCACGCGTCATCAGCGTTTGAATCAGCGCCGTGCCGACTGTTCCCGATGAGCCGGTGATCAGTATTGTCTTTATCATAGAGTTCGCTCCGCCTCGATGTCAGGTGCGCCCCGGCCGGGTTCAGATAAACTGGAAACCATATTTCTCCCATCGCCGACGAGCCAGTGCCGCCGGGCGGTCAACGACCAGACGCTTTCTAACCAACCGCGCTATGGACTCCGGTTTGAGTGATCGAAACCGACGGTGGGCGGTACCGATCACTATTGCCGAGGCATCGCTAACGGCCGCCTCAAGGTTGTGTTCAAGCTGAAGATTGCCCTCCACGATGCGCTCGGCCGATTTCAGAAAGGGCTCGTAAACGGAAACTCGCGCGCCGAGTCGCTTCAGCCGTACGGCAAGCTCGACGGCCCGGGAGCCGCGGGTATCGTCCGTTTGGGGTTTGAAAGCCGCACCGAGCAGCGCTATTTTCCGACCTTTGAGTTTGCCCAACTGCGATTCCAGACCGTCGACAACCCTGTCCAGAATGCGGTCGTTGACGTCCAGTGCTATCTGGGCCGTCAGGAACCAGAACTCCCCGCCAACCTCACGCGAGTTTATCAGGTGGCAGTCCTTGGGCAGACACGACCCGCCAAAACCCAGACCGGGCTCAAAATAGTCCTGACCGATACGGGGATCGAGGCCTATCCCTTTCCGGATAGCGTCAATGTCCAGCCCCTCGGGTCGGGCATATTCGGCAATCTCGTTTATGAACGTCAGTCGGTGGGCGAGATAGAGATTGGACGAGAGCTTGATCAGTTCCGCGGATTTCCAGTCGGTGGCAACAAGTGGGACAGACGACCCATAGACCGATCGGAAGAACCTGACCATTCGCGTGCGGGTGGGCGTATCCTGGGTACCGACAATTATCCGCCACGGTTTGGCGGTGTCCTCGTATGCGAAGCCCTCGCGAAGGAACTCCGGATTGACGGCCAGCCGCACCGATGCTCCATACGGGGCAGCGTCGAGCAACACCCGAAACAACTCTGCAAAACCCAGAATGTTGGTGGATTTGAGCACCACAACGGCCGGTTTTTCTCGTTTGACTCCACCAATCCACTGAGCCATCCTGTCGAACGCAGCCAGTTTCATTTTCCGGTTCCTCTTATCGGCAGAGTCGATAGCCACGAAGATCATCGAAGAGCGCTGGTAGCTTTCCTTCGATGGCGTCGTTATCTCGAGCCGCCCGGATTTCAGGACCTTCCCAATCTCACGGGCGAGTGTTGGTTCATGGAA
>JAGLXI010000152.1 GCA_023132995.1 Candidatus Zixiibacteriota bacterium
TCAACTGAATGTCTATTGCCATGCATGTTTCCCTGAGTGGTTCAAGGGCCTTTTGTTCTTATCGGCAGCAATTGGAAAAACCGCACCTCCGGATAGTCAGGCAACGCCCTACCGGTGAAGCGGCGGCGAATGTTTTTCTTGTGACCCCCACGAGGGGACGGTATATAGGCGTCATGAAGCAGGCGGGATACCTCAACTGGATAGAGCTGTCACGCTCCGCGCTGGCGCATAATATCGGATCGCTGAGAGGGCTTGCCGGAAAGAGGCTACTGGCGATTTCGGTCAAGGCGAACGGCTACGGGCATGGCCTGGGCGAGATCGTCAAGCTTCTGACGGCTGAACCGGCTGCTGATTACATCACCGTTCATACCCTCGACGAGGCGCTGGCCGCCCGGGAGGCCGGCTGGGAACGCAGGATCATGGTGCTGGGTCCCCTGCCGCCGGATGGCCTGGAGCAGGTCGTAAAACAGGGACTGGAGCCGATGATATTCGAGCGCCGGACTCTGGCCAACCTGGGGAAACTCCTGCACAAGAGCGGGGGCAAAATAAGAACCCACCTCAAGCTTGAGACCGGCACCAACCGTCAAGGCATAACCGCGAAAGAACTGCCGGCATTTGCCAGGGTCTACCACCGGTATGCCGGTTTGGGCAGGCCGTACGGGGCCGCCATGCACTTTGCCAATATCGAAGACACCACCAGCCATGAGTATGCCGAATACCAACTGGAGAACTTCAGGCACCTGAGAAGGGAAATGGCGCGGCTGAAGATCAAGCCGGTAATTTGCCATACGGCCTGTTCGGCGGCGTTGATTCTGTTCGACAGAACCCGCTTCCAACTGGTTCGCCCGGGGATAGCCGTCTACGGTCACTGGCCGTCCAAGGAGACATACCTGTCATATCGCCTCCAGGGCGGGGGTGACGACCTGTTCCATCCGGTGCTTGGCTGGAAGACTAAGGTGACCCAGATCAAACGGGTGGCGCGTGACTCGTTTGTCGGTTATGGCTGCACTTATCGCACGACGTCGGCGACCCGTCTGGCGGTGTTGCCGGTCGGGTACGCCGATGGGTATGATCGTGGTCTGTCCAATCGTGCCCATGTGCTCATCAACGGAAGGAGGGCGCCAGTGCGCGGACGGATATGTATGAATCTGATGATGGTGGATATTTCCGACATCAAGGGCGTGAGAGTAGGCAGCCAGGCGACCCTTATCGGGCGCAGCGGCAAAGAGACTCTCACGGCCGAGCAACTGGCCGATTGGGCGGGAACGATCAACTACGAATTGCTGGCGCGGTTGTCGCCACTGATTCCCAAACTGACAGTGCCGTGAGCCGGAGCAACCCGAAGAGCTGCGCCTGACCGCGGCAGCGTATCCCTCGGCCTTTCCATTACTTTTTGCGCGAGGTAATCCGAATTTCTCAAGCGCCCGCAAATCTCTTGACGGCGGGCGGATATTGGCTATATTCATGTCCTGATTTATTGAGGTAAACGAGGAAAATGAAACGGACATTCCAGCCGTCGAACAGAAAGAAGCTTAACGACCACGGTTATCGGGCGCGCATGGCCACCAAGGGTGGTCGGAGAGTGCTGGCCCGACGCCGAGCGAAAGGCAGAAAACGACTGGCCGCTCGTGTTGGTCGAAAAAAATAGGCTTCCCCGGGAATCCAGCCTGAAGAGCAGGACCGAGATCGAACGGCTCTTCGCCAAGGGTCGTAGACAACGCGGGGACTGTGTTGCCTGTGTTTGGGAAAAAGCAGACCGGTTCAAGTATGGAGTGTTTGTCCCGGGTAACTTCGGCAACGCCGTCCAGAGAAATCGGTTCAAGCGGCTCTGTCGAGAGGCTATTCGGCGAAACCGGCATGTTTTGCAGCATCCGATCCATGTCGGTCTGTTGCCAAGAGGGAATGCCGGGGAAGTTGATTTCAAACAGATAAATGCTGAAATCGACCGCATATTCCAGGGCATCAACGCCTGCAGGTAGAAGACCGGGACTGTTGGCATATACGCTGATTGTGGTCATCTACCTCTATCGCTATACCTTGTCACCGATATTCGGGAATGCCTGCCGCTATTGGCCAACGTGCTCTCACTACGCAGAAGAGGCTCTCAGAAAGCACGGCGCACTTCGAGGCAGCGTCATGGCAGTGAAGCGTCTGCTCCGATGCCACCCGTGGCACGAAGGGGGCTACGACCCGGTGGAATAGGCCGCTCAGGGATGGATAAGCCACTGTAAACTTGGTAATCAGGGACGGTAACTTGGACAAAAAGACATTACCTCTGGTCATTCTGCTGATTGTCGTTATTATCTTCTACGGGCAGATTCTTCAGTTCTTTGGCCTTACTCAACCGGCGCCTGCAACTCCGCAGGAGGGGGCCACACAGGTCGACAGCACCCTCTCGGCGCCTCGGCCAACCTCCCCCGCGGATCATTGGGCCACCACGGCCGAAGCGCCCGGTACGGCTCAGGACATGCCCGTCGCTTTCCAGCAGGAGATTGTGGAGGGGACAGCTTCGGACAGTATGACGAGCGACACGGTGATCATCACCACCAACAAGTTGAGGATCAAACTGACCAGTTTCGGGGGTGGGCCGGCCTCCATCAAGCTCAAGGAGTACACCTACCGCGACGGCGCCGAGATCGAGATGCTCCAAGGGGCGGTGCGGGCTACGCCGGACATAATTTTTGCCGGCGGGACTTTCTCGACCTCCAGTCTGCAGTACGAGGCCAGCCTCGCGCCCGGTGAGTATGATGCCCGGCAGCAGCCGATGGAGTTGATTTACACGCATAGCATCCCCGAAGGCGGACGGATAACAAAGCGATATCTTTTCTATCCGGACGAGTATCACTATGATCTTGTCTTCCAGGTCGACGGCCGAGAGTATTTCGGGTTTGAGCGGCAGTACAACCTCGTCTGGAATACCCCCTTGGGAGTTACCGAGCCGCAGCCGGAGTCGGACTACGAGGCCATGGAAGCGGTGGCGATGATGTCCGGGTCGCGCGAGAAGTTGGACGACTTCGACGACGATCGCCTGAGCCAGTCGCTCACCGGCGACGCCTCCTGGGCGGGCGTGCGCCAGAAATACTTTGCCGCCGTGCTTGTTCCCCAGAACCGGGTCGCGGCGGGGGTTTTTGCCCAGGGATCCAAACAGAAGGTGGCCACGCCGGACGGGCGTGTGGAGCAGCGCCGCATCATTGTCGGCCTGGAAATGCCGTTCGTGAACACCACGTCGTTTTCGGACAGCATTTCAGTATTCGTGGGTCCGCTCGATTACACCCTGCTCTCGAAGTACCATGTCGATCTCGAGGATATGCTGGACATTGGCACGACGCCGTTCGTCGGCTGGATCATCAAGCCCTTTGCTATCGCCATAATCTGGCTGCTTCCCCGCATGTACGATGTGGTTCCAAACTACGGCCTGGTGATCATTCTCTTTGCGCTGCTGGTCAAGTTTGTCACCTTGCCGCTGTCGATGAAGTCATTCAAGTCGATGCAGGCCATGCGGGAACTTCAGCCCAATATCGAAGAGCTCAAGAAGAAGCATAAGAAGAACCCGCAGGTGATGAACAAGGAGGTGATGAAGCTCTACAAGAAGCACGGCGTCAATCCCATTTCCGGCTGCCTGCCCATGATTCCCCAGATGCCGCTTTTCTTCGCCCTCTTTTCCGTCTTCCGGTCGACCATCCTGCTCCGCGATGCACCCTTCGTGTGGTTCATGACCGACCTCTCGCTCGGCGCCTCCAGCCCCACCGATCCCTATATCATTCTCGTGATAATAATGGTGGTGGCCCAGTTTGTCTCTCAGAAACTGACAATGCCCAGCACACAGCAGAACAAGGCCCTTGGATACATTATGCCGCTTTTCTTCGGGTTCATTTTCTACAAATTCGCTGCCGGGCTGGTGCTGTACTGGATATGCTTCTCGATTTTCTCGCTGTTGGACTATGTCCTATTCAAGCGTAAGAAAAACCCGCACGTCGCGGCCGCGTGACTGTCACGGTTTGCAGGAGACAAGCTCACCGCCGCCCAGCGACGATACAATTGTCGCCCTGATTACGCCGCCGGGCGAAGGTGGCGTGGCCGCTGTGCGGCTGGCCGGAGCGCGCAGTCTCACCCTTCTCAACCGGCACTTCAAGCCGCATCGGGGCAGAGCCGTCAGGCCACAGCCGTTTCTCATGCGGCACGGCTGGTTCACCGACGCGGACGGGTCAGCCATCGACGAAGTCTTAGCGGTCTATATGCCGGCCGGAAGTTCATACACCGGTCAGGAGCAGGTTGAGATATTCTGCCACGGCGGGGATCAGTCGGTTAGGTTAATTATCGACGCGCTGATCCATTCCGGGGCGCACGCCGCACAGCCCGGAGAGTTCACGCGTCTGGCATTCCTCTCCGGAAGGATCGACTTGAGCCAGGCCGAAGCAGTAGCAGCAATCATAGCCGCCAACACCAACAATTCACATACGGCTGCACGTGAACAGTTGCTCGGAGGCTATTCGGAGCATATCGGTACGCTCCGGGAGCACCTGGTGGATGTCATGGCTGAGATCGAGGCGTCCATAGACTACCCGGAGGAGGAAATCCCAACCGCTGAGCGCAAGGCCCTACTTAAGGGGATGAGCGAACTGATCGGGGAAGTCAAAGACCTGGCCGACACCTACCGAGGCGGCAGAATCATCAGGGATGGCTTCAAGGTGGCCATCGCGGGTCGCCCCAATGCCGGTAAGTCATCGCTGTTCAATCTGTTACTGCGGCAGCAGCGTGCCCTTGTAACGCCTCAACCCGGTACGACGCGTGACTATCTCTCGGAATGGATTGACCTGTACGGATATGCTGTTAACATCATCGACACCGCCGGGCTGAGAACTAAGGGCGGCCACGTGGAAAAAATCGGGCAGGATGCGGCGATGAGGGTAATTTCGACCTGCGACCTGATCGTCTGGATGGTCGATATCTCACGCAAGCGATGGGAACACGAACTTGGGCGGGATATGAAATGGCTTGCGGAACGCCGTAACATACTCGTGGGCAACAAGATAGACCTCACCCCCGGGCTGGCGCGCAAACGCGCCCGGATCGCCGCCGGCCGGTTCAATCTGGTTCCTGTCTCTTGTCTTACCGGCCGGGGTGTCAAGCGGTTCAAAGATGAATTGTCCGCCGCAATCAGGCAGAACCTGCCGGATCTGACTTCGGGCGTAATTGTCACCGAGGCGCGCCATCGGCAGAAGTTGAAACTCGCCCTGGGGCATCTGAGAAAGGCTCGCACGAATATAAGACTTGGAGAGTCACCGGAACTGACGGCGTTTGATCTGCGCATAGCCGTCAACGCCTTAGATGAGCTTACGGGCCGTGTCTACACCGAAGATATCCTTGACAAGATATTCTCCAGGTTTTGTATTGGAAAGTAAGTTTCACATGAAACCGACATCGTCGGTTGATACCGACATCGTCGACTGGCGATGCCAGTTTTATAAGGCAGTCGGCCGCTGTGGTAAAGAGTAGTCTACGGATTGTTTGATAGGATTAGTGAGGAACAGAGACTTTGACATACTGGTTGTAGGCGGCGGCCATGCCGGAGTGGAGGCCGCGCTGGCATCGGCCCGCATGGGCAGAAAGGCGGCGATTGTCACCATGGACGCCGACAAGCTGGCTCTCATGTCCTGCAATCCGGCCATAGGTGGCATCGGTAAGTCGCAACTTGTAAAGGAAATAGATGCTCTGGGTGGGCTTATGGCGGAGGCTGCTGACGCCACCGGGATACAGTTCCGCCGGCTCAATCTCTCCCGTGGCCCGGCTGTCTGGTCGACTCGCGCCCAGGCTGACCGGATCGCGTATACCCGGTTTGTCGTTGACTACGTTTCGCGGCATCGGCGGGTCGATGTCATAGAGGCTGAGGCGACTCGTATTCTGACCGAACGCGGCCACGTGGCAGGCGTGGAGCTTGATAGTGGCGAAGTCATCCTGGCGCCCGCCGTGATCGTCGCCAGCGGGACTTTCCTCGGCGGGCTTATCCATATCGGGCAGAAGAAGATAAAGGCCGGTCGCATGGGAGAAAAGGCAGCCTGTCGTCTGTCTGATTCACTACGTGAACTTGGCTTTGAGGTGGGTCGGTTGAAAACCGGGACCCCTCCCCGGCTCGACGGCGACAGCATCGACTGGTCGTTGTGCGCCCGGCAGCCCGGAGAGGAACCGCCGCCGTTCTTTTCAGCACGGTCACCACGGCGTTCGCTCAAGCAGGCCACTTGCCATCTTACATATACGACCGATGAAACTAAGGCGATCGTGACAGCTAACTTCACACGTTCGCCGATCTTCTCAGGCCAGATCAACTCGCGAGGGCCGCGGTATTGCCCGTCGATAGAGACCAAGTTTCACCGTTTCGTCGACAAGGAAAGGCACCAGATATTCCTTGAGCCGGAGGGTGCCGGGACAAGTGAGATATACCCCAACGGCTTCTCTACAGCCCTGCCGGAGGACCTCCAGTGGGAGGCAATCCGAACCGTGGTGGGACTTGAGCGGGCGCGGATCACCAAGCCGGGCTACGCGATCGAGTACGATTTCTGTCCCGCATATCAGATCAAGCCGTCGTTGGTTACGCGCCGCCTGCCGGGCCTCTTTTTCGCCGGTCAGATAAACGGCACATCGGGCTACGAAGAGGCAGCAGCGCAAGGGCTTATAGCTGGTGTCAACGCCGCCCTGCAGATCGCCGATGAGCCCCCCTTGGTGTTTGACCGGTCCGAGGCATACATCGGGGTCATGGTGGACGATCTGTGCACCCGCTCCACCACTGAGCCTTACCGGATGTTCACCTCGCGCGCGGAGTACCGGCTCTCTCTGCGTGAGGATAATGCTCGCGACCGGCTCAACGATTATGCCAGGAAGTACGGGTTGGTGCCCGCCGAAGAATGCGCTGAATTCGCCCGACTCCGGGAACGCACCGAGGCGGCCGTAGCGCATTTTGCCAGTACAAGGATCAGGATCGCTGAGTTAGGTGAGTTAGGGAGGCGATTCAAGAGACACACCACTGTCAGTCTGGCCAATCTGCTCAAGCAGCCCAATATCAGCTTGGATATGGCATTACCGCTGCTTGCCAGGTTTGACGGGGGATTTTCGGATGACCGACAAGTAGTGGAGCGGGCGGCCATAATAATCCGCTACAGTGGCTATGTCGACAAGCAGCAGCGGGAAATCGACAAGTTCAAGAAGATGGAGCGGGTGAGAATCCCCGACGATCTTGATTACGATTCGCTTACCGGCCTGAAGAAGGAGGCTATCGAGAAACTCGCACAGTACCGCCCCGGCTCTCTGGGGCAGGCAGGTCGGATCGAGGGCGTCACGCCTGGCGATGTGGCCGTGCTCTCGGTTCACCTTCGGAAGCGCGGGGTGGCATTTCCATGAACTGCGAGGCCGCGCCCATTGACTTCTCTGTCTCAGACATTCTTCGCAGGTCCGGCTGCGCCGCGAAGTTCGAGCGGTATTTCCGCCTGGTTCTGGCCGAGAACACGAAAATCAACCTTGTTTCACGTGAAACCAATCATGCCGACCTTGAGAGACTGACGGCAGAGTCTCTGATACCGTTCGAAGCAGGCGAATTCGAGAGCGTCAAGTCCTATCTTGATATCGGTTCCGGCGCCGGGTTTCCGGCGGTGCCGATCCTGCTGGCACAATCGTCCCGAGAGCAGGGACCGCTGCGAGCAGTTCTTTGTGAACGCACGGTCAAGAAGGCAGCCGCATTGCGCCGTATCGTCCAGGCCCTGGGAGTCAAAGCCGAGATAATCGGCAAGACCCTTGAGGAATGTTCCTTCGATGCGGAATTCGACCTTGTTACGCTGCGCTATGTCAAGCTGACTCCGGTACTCTTGAAATATGCGCTCTCGGCGCTCAGGCAACAGGGTCATTTCATCTACTATACGAGGCCAGATTTCGACGTCCGGAGCGCAACATTCCACGCTGAGACTGTCGATTTCACACTGGATAAAGCGCCCCCCGTCAAGAGCTTCACGGTTTTCCGTAAAAACTGATTGCGCACTGGAGATTTTAGTTGCTTCACCCCGGGGCCAGCCCTAAGATGGCTTTGGTATTGTAATTAGTGATGCAAACGAGGAGTGTTGTTTGGGAAAAATAATTGCCATTGCAAATCAGAAGGGCGGAGTTGGCAAGACTACCACCGCTGTCAACTTGGCTTCCTGTCTGGCCGTGGCTGAGAAGAAGACGTGCCTGGTCGATATGGATCCCCAGGCCAATTCGACCAGCGGCGTCGGGGTCGATGCCGGTAATGTGGAAATGTCGATCTATGATGTCCTTCTTAGCCGAAAGTCGGCCCGCGAGGTTGTTCGCTCGACTGACCTGCAATACCTGAATCTGATCCCCTCCTCAATAGATCTGGTGGGTGCCGAAGTGGAAATGGTCGGTATGATCTCGCGTGAGTCGAAGCTCAAGTCGGCTCTGTCGGCGATAGTAGACGACTTCACGTACGTGGTCATTGACTGCCCGCCGTCACTGGGTCTGCTGACCGTCAACACACTGACGGCCGCCGACGCCGTGATCATTCCGATCCAGTGTGAATACTACGCCCTTGAAGGGCTGGGGCAGTTGATGAACACGATCAGGCTGGTTCGTGAGAATCTCAATCCGAATCTTGAAGTCGACGGTGTGCTGTTGACGATGTACGACGGGCGGCTCAATCTATCCCGACAGGTGTCCGACGAGGTTCGCAAACATTTTGACCACAAGGTCTACGAGACAGTGATCAATCGCAACGTTCGTTTGTCTGAGGCGCCGTCGTTCGGGAAACCGATTATTCTCTATGACATCCTCAGTACGGGAGCCGAGAACTACATGGCCTTGACCAAAGAGGTGTTGGCACAATGAGCAAAGTAGTCTTAGGAAAGGGACTGGAGGCTTTGATTCCCAGCGAAGGCAAGGCGACGGTCGAAGAGAAAAGGTACTGTATGGTTTCGCTCGAGCGCCTGTCCCCCAACCCGATGCAACCCAGACGTATCTTTGACGAGACGCGGCTTCTGGAATTGGCGGGTTCTTTCAAGCGTGACGGTATCATGCAGCCCCTGGTGGTCCGCCAGGAGGGGTCAGGGTACACGATAATCGCCGGCGAGCGCCGTTTCCGCGCCGCCAGAATAGCCAATCTGAAAGAGGTGCCGGTGCTGCTGATGGATGATGTGGATGACGTTCACATGCTGGAGCTGGCCCTGGTCGAGAACCTGCAACGGGAAGATCTGAATCCGATTGAAGCGGCCGAGGGGTATCGCGTCCTCATTGAGAAATGCGGACTCACCCAGGCCCAGTTGGCGGCCCGGATTGGCAAAAGCAGGACCGCCGTAACCAATCTTCTCCGTCTGCTGATGCTCCCGGATGCGATCAAGGAGATGGTCCGTGCTGGGAAACTCACGGAAGGTCATGCCC
>JAGLXI010000153.1 GCA_023132995.1 Candidatus Zixiibacteriota bacterium
TGCGGTTTTTTCCAGGTGCGCGACGTGTTCAAACGCCCGGGCGGCATCACCACTCAGTCCGACTCCAAAGACGAGCGCCGGAAAAGTTTCGACAATTTGTTTGATGACTGAGCGGGACTAATTCCAATTGTGGTGAGACACTTGCGGCGCATTGTGACCAGATCGGGATGGTCTATTTTGTCACTACCACCACTTCCACCCTCACGCTCTGGATAATACGCATGACGATACTAATGCGTTAGCTAATCCACGGGCGATAGCCCCCTGCGCTTACATAAGCCCTGTCACCCACAGTGAACCGAGAAGTTCGTAGCTTTCGTGTCGGTAGGGGACAATCCCCACTAACTTCCCTCGCACCAGGCCGGCCACTATCCGTCCGTGGTCGGGATGATCGAAGATGAAGCCGCTGTGCTCGTAGAAAGGGAACGACTCCGGCGCCGGGGTTATTTCGCCCAGGGAGCGGGCGTACTCTTTCAGCCTGATGTACTTAGTGCCGGTCAGATCAACGGTGAGAAAAAACACCGCCGAGTCGCCTTCCATCAAGTACGAGATCGTATAGACCGAGTCAACGCTGGCGACCCCCAAGTAGCGGCTGGTGTAGTACTTCATGGAGGGAAGGTCCCGGTGGTGGGAGGGAAACAAAAGGAAGAACTGCGGCATCAGGCACTGTGATATGCGGCTGTTGATCTCGTGCGCCAGCAGCGACCTGGCCTCATGCTGTTTTTTCGTATCGCCTTTTACCGATACGGTGACAGTGTATTCCCCGGCGGTGAAGTACAGACTGGCGCCTTGAGCGTATCCTTCGGTGCCGAGAGTCAGTGACTGGATGCCATCGGGTCTCAGGCGAGCATAGAACCCGTACGCGTCCACGGGCGTGAGGAACTGGACGATCTCGGCATAGACCGGGGTCTGCTTTACCATGTACGTGGCTGATGCCAGAGCCACAGCTCCGTACGCCATGTAGTCGTGCGCGGTCTCGCCGACGTAGCTTTCGATACCGGATGCAGGTACGGTCGTCACTGCGTCCGTAAGAACCAAGTCATACGATTCGATAGTGGGCGGCATCAGCGTGTCGACATGAATAACCGGCTCGGCAGGCGCGACTACCTGTTCCTCGGCGGGCGGGGGCTTCGGTGTTTCCGCTTCCTCTTTCCCACAGGAGGTGACTAACAACGACGCCATGCAGAGCGGCCAGACGGTTTTCTTGAGATATCTTATCATTTTGCTTCTCACGCGATATAAAGTACGATTATCACTGTTACCAGCCAGAGGATGACATCGATCAGCAGCGGTCGATCACCGATCAATACCCTCGTGGGCGACCCGCCCCGCTCCTCCTTGTGGATCAGGTAAAGATAGCGAAATATGCCGTACACCACGAAGGGAATGGTCAGAAACAGGTTCTCCGTCCCCAGCTTGGTGGACACCTCCGCCGAGAAGGAGTAGAGCATGTACACGACAACCACCGAAGCGGTGACAATACCGATCAACTGGTCCAGCAGGTAGGGAGAATACCGGCTGAGGATTTTCCTGTGCGCCACGGCGTCTTCTTCCAGAAAGACGAGTTCGTTTCTGCGCTTACCCAGGGCCAGAAACAGAGCCAGGAGAAGCGCGTTGATCAACAGCCACTTGGACGCCGGGACACCAATGGCAAAAGCGCCCGCATAGGCTCGCAGGACGAAACCGACGGCAATACTCATGACATCGAGAATCACGACATTCTTCCACCACAAGCTGTATACCACGTTCAGAGCGATGTAGATCGCGCTGCTGATGAAAAAGTACGGATTGATGTTCCAGGCACCGGCCAGCGCCACGCCGCCAAGCAGGATCATGAACACAACCGCCGGACCCACTGACACTGATCCGGATGCCAGCGGCCGTTCCCTTTTAAGCGGGTGCTGGATGTCCCTTTTGCGATCAATTAGATCGTTGAGGGTGTAGACGGCTGAGGACATCAGGCAGAAGAGAACCGTGGCGATCAGAGCAATCTCGACATGGTGGATGTTGGTAGCCTCGCCTGCAAATATCAGCGCCGCCAGCACGACGCCGTTCTTCAGCCACTGGGTCGGGCGGGCGAGCTTAAAGAGGGAAAGCAGCATGTCGGATTATAACCCTCCGGGAAGAGTGGTTCAAGCCCTAATTACCGAAAGGTAGGCCCTGGGTCATCCCGGGGTAGAAGGCTTTCAGGAAATCGGCCGCTCTCTTTGAGGAGACCTCGATATTCCCTTGCTCGATGGGCAACGTCAGGCGAATAAAGGCGACGTCGGTAGAACGCAGAAGCAGCGAGTTCTTGGCCAGGTCCCACTTGAGAGCAAATTCGTTGGTGAGGCTGCCCCCCCGGGTCTCATACCAGTAGAACATGGCCTGGCTGCGATCATCAGTCTTGATGACAAGACGATTGACCGTCTTGTAGCCGCCCGGGAGCGGCAACCGGAATTGCTCCAACTTCTCGATTTTCCAGCCACCGCCGGGAAGACAGTGTTTGGGCGAATGGATCTGGCTGCCGTATTTCTGAGAGGAGAAATACGCGATCAGCAGCCACACCGGGCTGCCGTCGGGGTCCCGGTATAACCGCAGCGTAGTCGTGTCCGCCCGGAGAACCTCATAATTGTATTCCGCCAGGCGATGTTCCTCCCCGAAATAGCCGCCCGCCTCATAGGGAATGACCTCGAAAGACGGCCACCGGTCAGGTTTCTGCTCCACGTATCGCAGGTAATTGCCGAAAGCGCCGCCCACAAGCAGGAGCGCAGTTGACAGCAGTACCAGCCTCTTCATCGGTACAACCTCCGCAGAATGGTCGCCAGAATGAACAGCAGGACAAACGCCACCACAAACACCGACAGCCCTAAAATGGTATGGAGCGGCTCGTCGGTAACGTTCTCGGTCACGGTGTAGGTGAGAAGCGACGTGACAAAAACCCGGAACGCATTGCCTATGACGGCGATGGGTACCGTTGATGCGAACAGGATTAATTTGGCAGACGGGCGTTTCTGCGACAGGTGGGCATAAAGACACCCTAACGCCAGCAGCGACACCAGCGACCGCATTCCGGAGCAAGCATCAGCCACTTCCAGGGCGGTGTTCCCGAGGTAAATGATGTTCCCCTGCCGGATCGCTCCTGCCCCGATCATGTTTAAGGCCCAGACGGTGATCTTGGAGGCTAAGAGCTGCATGGGGACAGTGGCGGTGTAATATATCAAATATGGTATGGGAACCATGAAAACCAGGAACAACAACTCAAACCTCGCCAGCTTCACGATCTCCCTGCCGAACAGGCAATAAACCAGGCCGATAAACGTGACCAGAAAGGACAGTCGAATGGTGAAATACTCCGCGGCGCTGTTGGCCACCACAAAGAGCAGCAGTCCGGCGATCAGCACCACCAACCCGCCGTAATCAGTAGCGCGTGGAGCCGACAGAATGGCTTCCCGCTTTTTCCACAGCAGGAAACCGGATATGATCGGAATCAGGAAGCCGTGCGAGTAATTGGGATCGGTGTACCATTCGATCACAAGATCGTACAGCGCCGGCAGGTAGATTGCCGGCAGCGCCAGAAAGGGAAGCCATAAGAGCGCGTTTTTTCTTGCTGGCACTGTTGCTGTCGATCCCATGTCATTCATCCTGATTCCATCGAACACTAATGCCCTCAACGATGCGTGGCAAACTATAAATCGATAATCGTCAGATGTCGGATCGGGCTGAACCGGTCTGTTCGGCCGCGTCGACCCCACAAACGCTGGAGGCCGAGAATTCGCACAAACCGTTTCCGCAGTGGTTATGTTTTTGTTATAATACTCAGGATGCAACGAAAACGACGTCAGAAAGAACAGCGACCCAACTTCTGTCTGCTGGTGAACGAATGTGCTGCGCGTTACGATCCGGGCCCCATCAAGCGGCTGACCGCTCTGATCCGGCAGCAGGGAGGGTATTACACCGTTCTCAGACCCGGTTCTGCGGCCGATCTTCTGGATGCGGCCAGGATCGCCTGCGGACTCAAGAAGGGGCGACATAGGCTTCCGTCGCAATCTGACCGTCGCGGGAAAGTCACCGGCCTGGTGGCCTGCGGGGGAGACGGAACTTTCAACCTGACCGCGCGGGCCGCCCTCGAGGCGGACCTGCCGCTGGGTATTCTTCCTATGGGTCGGTTCAACAACATAGCCGCCTCGTTCGGCTTGACCAGTGGGATGCGCGAGGCTATTAGCAAAATCGTCGGCCGTGCCTATCACAAAGTGGATACGGGTATGGCTGCCGGACAGTTGTTTTTTGGATCGGTGGGACTGGGCCTGATTCCCCGAATGGCTCGCTTGCTGGAGGGCAAGAGCGGGCCGCGGTACGCCATAGGCTGGTCGCGCCTGGCGAGCCAGGCGGTGACTGCGCCGAGAGCGGCAAAGACAATAGTGAAGGTCGACTCTTTCCGATTCGAGATCGCACCGACTATTCTCAACATCAATCTTCTGCCCTATGCTTTAGGGCTGCCGCTGACTCCGGCCTCGCTTTTCGATGACGGTCGGGCGGAGGTTGTCTTCGACGTGGACGCCAGCTCCGACGAGGTGTCGTCTTTCATACGGCAAACGTTCCGGCGGAAGCATATCTACGGTCAATCGGTGCGTCTGTTCCGGGGAAGTGTTATCACTCTCCAGAATGTCAGGAACCGTACCTTGTATCTCGACGGCGAACTCCTGGATGTGCCGGCCAGCATCGTGGAAATAGAAATCGCTGAGAAGCAGTTGAAAGTCTACTCCTGACGACAGGGGCCCGGGCGGTGAGAACCTCGTTTATTATAGTCGTGCTGCTTCTGTCGGCGGCCGGCGTGGCTGCCGACGACTCCACCCTAGTGGACAGCACCCGTGGCGGGGAGATCCCGGTCGATACCCTCCTCTTTGAACCGGGACAGATGCTGCGCTCTTTCGCCGCCGTCACCGACACGACCAATCGAGAAACACGTCTGATCCAGAATCCCACCACCGCCCTTCTTAAGTCCCTGGCGGTTCCCGGGCTGGGGCAGTTGGGCAATCGCCGCTACCTCAAGGCCGTGCTGTTTTTCGGTCTCGACGTCTGGATGATCGGGTCGGCCATTCACTACGGGCGGCAGGCGTCCGATTTTAGAGAGCTCTACGGCGCAGCCGACCCGGACAACGTCACCCTTCGCAACGACTACTACAGCCTGTACCGGGATCGCAAGGATGAGCGCAACAAGCTCACCTGGTACGCAGTGATCGTCACTTTCTTCTCCATGTTCGATGCCTACGTGGACGCCCACCTGTCTGGTTTTCCCCGGAGGGAGGATGACGCCGTGCTCCGTATGCAACTGGCGCCCGACTGCGACGGTCGGCCCGTAGCCTCGGTGTCACTGTCCTTTTAGTCCTGCAGCACGAAGTCTTTGATGTTCAAACCGTAGCGGCGCGGATCAACCATGCGCACGATTTTCCGGTGGGCATTCTCAGGCTGCGAGAGGTCTGCCCATTCCGGTGTCTCCGTCAGCCCGGCGCGGTTGCCGACGACCTTGACATAAGGCCGTGAACGGTCGGCTTCGTTGTTGGTCAGCACCAGGGCGATTTCTTCAGTAGTCAAAAGGACCAGCGAACCGGCAGGAAAGATGCCGATGATATCGTTGAATATCTTGAGGAGGAGGGTGTCGAACTTGGTGTTCATCTGGAAATGCATCTTGCGCAGGGTCTCGTCCGGTGGGACGGCCTGTTTCAGGTAAATCCGTCCCGAGCTGAGGGCGTCAAAGGTGTCGACAATAGAGATAATGCGCGAAAAAAGATTGAGCGGACGCTTCCTATACTGCAACATGGGATAGCCGGTGTAGTCACGATTGATGTGGTGCTCGAAAGCGCCCCGGGCCGCTCGCGCCGTGTGGGCGTCCAGTTTCATATTGCGCAGGATCGTCTTGGCACCCAACAGGGGGTGTCGCTGCATCTGTATCCAGTCATTTTCATCGTACGATCCGGGCTTGCGGATCAGGTCGGTGGAAAGTCTTACTTTGCCAACGTCATGGAAGAGGGAGGCGAAACCCAGCCGGGACAGACGAGCGCGATCGAGGCCAATTCTTATGCCTAAGGTGAGGGCGTAGACACAGACGTTGGTGGAATGAGCGTAGGTGTAATCGTCAAAGTCCTTTATTGAAGTCAACTCGATCAGCGAGGATTCATCCCGGGTAATGTGGTCAATCAGCGACTGGATCACGCGTTTGGTCCTTGACACATTGATGGTCTTTTGATCTCTCGTGTCGGCCATGGCCTTCTCGGCAACGGTCATGGCCTGAAAGAACGTGGTCCGCGCCGCCGCCCGGAACTGGCGACGGGTTTCCTCGCTTACGAGTTGGTATGCGGCATCTTTCTCCCTTACGGAAAGAAGGCGGACACACGTGAGGTGTTGTGTTTTCAGGCGTTCGGAGAGAGTTTCCAGGTTTTCTGAGTTGGGTTTGGCGGCAGCCATAAACTGGAAAAAGGCGGCTACGTCGGCCTGGGAGATGCCCTCGGAGAATGCCACTCCTCCGACACCCAGCGATTTCCATTCGCGAGCCACCGAGGCGGCGCCGGACAGGCCGGTGTCGTCAAAGCGAACCATGTTCTCGTTGACGAAGTATCGTCCGGTGATGATCTTGATGGCCACTTCGCCGCTCACACGACCGGCCGCCAGCAACTGTTCAAAAAAGGCCTGGCCCTGTCTCTGGAAGGTGGGGTTGTTCCGGTCGATTATGCGCGCCGTCTTGTAGAAGATGAAGAACGCGGTCAGCAGTTTTTCCTCGGCCAGCCCGCCCAGCACCCGTTTGAGGGATTGATTCGCCGCCGTGGTCATCCGTTTTCTCCGTATATGATCTCGCGTCTTCGTTGCAGAGCGGCGACCGCCTGCTGTTTGATGTCAGGGCGCCAGCTTCCGGACATTTTGATCAGGAAGCTCTCGCACTTCTCACTGCGGTTTAATGTCAAGGCTTCAAAGGCGGCCACACGGTAGAAGGCCACGCTGGAATCCCGGAACGGGTTTGCCTTCAGAATCAGTTGTGACAGATAAGACACGGCCAGTTCGCCGCCCAGCATGGAGAAGGCGTTCAGCATTGCTTGCTGATCGTCCTGCCCCAGCGACTGGAAGCCCTCCTCGTTCAGTATGTCGGTGATGGTGTCAAGAGCAGCCTGGTTTTTCCTGACGACCAGCGAGCTGACGGCCTTCTTTCTGATTTCGGCATCGGGATCGGAAACGCACTCTTTCAGAAGCAGCACCGCCTCATCGCTGGGACAATCTCCAAGCGAGGAGACCAGTTGCAGGCGGACCCGGCGGTCATCGTGTTTCACCACCCTCTTGAGGTAGGCGATTGCCTTGGAGTCACCGATCCCCGCCAAAATCGTGACCGCATTGCGTACCACGTACCAGCGTTTGTCATAGACTCCCCTGGCGACGATATCGATATTGTCCTTTCCGCGTGCTG
The DNA here is from genome assembly GCA_023132995.1 of Candidatus Zixiibacteriota bacterium. Taxonomy (GTDB): domain Bacteria; phylum Zixibacteria; class MSB-5A5; order GN15; family FEB-12; genus JAJRTA01. The sequence goes on from JAGLXI010000153.1 coordinate 7,433, forward strand.
TGAGATAGTCGCTCAGAGCCTCGCGGTGCAGCCTGTGCTCCAGTTCTCCCATCAGGTCGGCGATTGCGCTGAGAGCTTCCCAGCCGAAGTTGTCCAGGTGACGTCTGAGTTCGCCAACGCCCAATTCGGGATGATCGTTGAGCGATTCCGTAAGCACTTTGAGCCGGTCGCGGCTACCCGCAGTGACTACAGCGTCGCGCAATCGCTCGGCCCAGAGACCCTTGTCGGGCGGCAGACGCTGTTCCAGTTCCTTGAAGTATTGCAGCAACTGGCCCGACTCCGGAAGCCTCCCGGCCCTGACAAGGTCCGTCAGGACTTTCTCGCTGACGGTGACGGTTTCGTAGAAGGCGTCCATATCGCCCTCCTGGAGCAACATCTCCTTGAGCAGTTCAAGCGTCGACTCGTAGGTGTCGAATCCGGCGTCCTCGGCCAGCAGTTCCTGTACCATCGCTTCTTCTTCACGTGACAGCCGGAACTCATCGTTGAGTATTATGGTTGTGTCCGGCATCTGGGGTCGCGTGGACAACGCCTCCGGGCAATACGGGGCCTCGGCAGCCTCGTCCATCGGCGACGCCGGCCAGTCGCCGGCATCTTCCATTGGTTCCTCGCCCGCAGGCGCCATCGGCACACCGGTCGTGAACGGGGAGCCGGAGCCGGGCGCGGCCTTCCCCGTGACGGTTTCTACGATGTCGATTTTGGCGCTGTCGTCGAGTTGTATCTTGCTTTCCTGGTACGAATCATCGTTGCTCTCGAAAATCGCCGTATAGTCCTCGACCTGGTCAGTGCCGAACTGGGAGCGCTTCATCCGGCCGCTGTCGGAATCGCTTATGTATTCCTGGATATTGAAGTTGGAGTCGTAGTCCGAGAGGGCAACATCTTCGACTGTGCGGAAGACAAAGCCGTTGATTTCGGCCTCCCATATCGATCCGGCCAGGTCCAGCGACTTGTCGGGGGAATTGACATACTCCCTGACCAGGTCAAGCAGCCTGTAGATATCTTCGACATCGAGTCCGAACTTAAAAGAGAATTCACTGATACCGGTACCGTAAAACAGACCGGCCAGGCTTTCCTCCTTGGACTT
>JAGLXI010000154.1 GCA_023132995.1 Candidatus Zixiibacteriota bacterium
GAGGCCGAGGCGATTATCAAGGAGGCTCACAGTCTCCGTGACCGGCTCAAGGACCGTTTCATACGTCTCCCTCAACCGCAGGAATACTACCGGGCGCCCGACAATCTGTTCGCAGCCATCTCTACTCATGTCACCATTGACCAGGTTCCCTTCCGCGGCGGGCGCAAGGACATCGTTGATTTCGGTTGCCTGCCGCATCCCTCACTGGGTTCGCGGCTGGACCTCCTGGAAGGGACGCTCAAGGAATTCGAGGCGGCCGGGACGCGTTACCTGATCGCCACCGATACCCCGGGCCAGGCAGCTCGGCTGTCCGACCTGCTTGCCGAGAGGGTGGCCTTTGAAATCGAACCGGCAGTGGAGGTGGCCTGTCTGACCGGTGGGTTTGTCTGCCCCGGCAGCCGGTTTGCCATTCTGACCGATCACGAGATATTCAGCCGTTATCACCGCCGCGTCCGCCGCAAGAAGTTCAAAGAAGGTGTGGCGATTTCCGACTACTCCCACCTGTCCGTGGGAGACCACGTAGTGCATACCGATCACGGCATCGCGAGGTATCTCGGGCTGAAGACAATCCAGGTCGATAACACCAACCGCGACTGCCTTCTCCTCCAGTACGCGGAGAACGACCGCCTCTATGTACCCATAGAGGAATTCAATCGGGTCTCGAAATACTGCGGCAAGGACTCAGCGCCGCAGCTTACCGGTTTGGGCGGCCCCGGCTGGGAAAAGCTGAAGCGCAAGACCAAGAAGGCAATCGCCGACATGGCCGCCGATCTTATCAAGCTCTATGCCGAACGCAAGATCCAGGAGGGGTTCGCCTTCGGAGAGGACACCGTCTGGCTCAGGCAACTGGAGTCGTCTTTCCCGTACGAAGAGACACCGGATCAACTAAAGGCCATAAACGATGTCAAGTTTGACATGGCCGACACAAAACCGATGGACCGCCTGGTCTGCGGCGACGTCGGCTACGGCAAGACGGAGGTAGCCGTGAGGGCCGCGTTCAAGGCGGTTGAAGCGGGCAAACAGGTGGCGGTGCTGGTGCCCACCACCATCCTGGCCCAACAGCACCTGCAGACGTTCTCGGACCGGCTTAAGGAGTTCCCGGTGCGGGTCGAGATGCTCTCCCGGTTTCGCACGCGAAAGCAGCAATTAGAGACGCTCAGATGCCTTGATGAGGGAACGGTGGACCTGGTCATCGGCACTCATCGGCTGCTGTCAAAGGACGTTCAGTTCAAAGACCTGGGGCTTCTGATAGTCGACGAGGAACATCGTTTCGGCGTGAGGCATAAGGAGAAACTACGACGCCTCAAGAGCACCGTCGACACGATCTCGATGACTGCCACACCCATCCCGCGTACCCTCCAGATGTCGTTGATGGGGGCACGCGACATGAGCCTGATCAACACCTCTCCCAAAGACCGTCTGCCGATCATCACCGACATTGCCGAATTTGACCCGGCCATTATCGCCACCGCCATCCTGCGCGAGATTGATCGCGGCGGACAGGTTTTCTTTGTCCACAACCGGGTGCAGACAATCGACGCCATGTACCGCTATCTGAAAAAGAACGTGCCCCAGGCCGAGATTGCCATCGCTCACGGGCAGATGCATGAGAAGTCGCTGGAAGGGATCATGCTGGCGTTCATGGCTGGACGTCATAATGTGCTGTTGTGCACGTCAATAATCGAATCGGGGCTGGACATCCCCAGCGCCAACACGATCATAATCAACCGGGCCGACCGCTTCGGTCTGGCGCAGTTGTACCAGATCCGCGGCCGTGTGGGGCGCTCGACCCGTCGGGCCTACGCTTATCTACTGGCGCCGCCGCCACGGTTGCTTCGCGCCGATGCCGTCAAGCGGCTCCGCGCCATAGAGGCGCATGCCGATCTCGGCTCCGGGTTTGCGCTGGCCATGCGTGACCTTGAGATTCGCGGCGCGGGCACCATCCTCGGTGCGCGGCAGTCCGGCTTCATCGAGGAAATAGGGTTCGACCTGTACAACAAGCTCCTTGAGGAAGCGGTGGCGGAACTGAAAGGCGGCGAAATCGTGCGGTTGCCGGAAGTGAAGTTAGAACTCGACATGGAGGTCCACATCAGCGACCGCTACGTCAATGATCGCCGGCAGAAAGTGGATATCTACCGCCGGTTTGCCGACTGTCGCAATCTTGACGACGTCGAGCGCATAAGAGATGAAATCTCCGACCGGTTCGGTCATCCACCTCAGTCGGCGGCAAACCTTATCGAGGCGGCGGCGGTGAAGATTTCTGCGGCCATGCTTGAAGTCGAGCGCGTCAGGCTCAAGAAGGGCGTCGCCGATCTCTTTTTCAAGGAGGGTCGCGCGCTTCAGCGATCCGAGGTGGAGGCTTTCCGCCGCGCCACCAATCAGCGGCTGGAGTTCTCCCTCGTCGGCCGCGCGCACGTTACAATCGACTTGGGCCAGATTGCCGAGAACGACCGCCTCAGCTATCTGCGGGGCGTATTGGGGAAGATCTGAGCGCAGGTGACAGGTTCCCGATACGCCCCCAGCAAGACCGAGCTTGAATTGAACCCCCTAATGCGCTATAATCAACCCATGATTGAAATACGCGAAAGAAATGCGGTGCGAAAGGTCTTCTTACTGGCGGCGGTTGTCCTTGTAGTCGCCTGCGCCAAGACGCCGGAGACGTTCGAGGAATTGACCAAGGCGGGCGAACGAGCATTTGTCGATGAAGATTACTACCAGGCCCGGCTGTATTTCTCGGAAGCGTTAGCCAAGAAACCATCCGACGGCAGGCTTCTCTACCTGCTGGGCACAACCTATCATCGCGAACTCATGTACGACTCAGCTGTCTTCTTCCTTAAGCGGGCCGACCTGCTCTACCCCAACGATCGCGAGACCAACCTCATCCTGCACGAGGCAGGCACTGAAGCCCGGGACTGGGAAATCGCCCGTAGCGCCCTGCGAGTGCTGATAGAAACCGGTGACTCCGAAGACGACCATCTGGATGAGCTCGCCCAACTGAGCCTGCTCATGGAAGACTACGCCTATGCTAACCACTACTATCGCAAACTGCTCGAGAAAGAACCCGACAACCCCGACCGCTATATCCAGGTAGCCAATACCTGGGCTGAGTTAGGTTACATGAAAGAAGCCATTGCCATGACCGACAGCGCCATCGAGGTGTTCGGTCCCCAGGAGCAATTCGTTTCCAACAAGGGGCTTTACTACGCGGTCAAAACGGATTATGAGGCATCGGAGCGGATTTTCCGCTCACTGCTCTCTCAGGACAGCACGGTACGTGTGTACCAGCTCAACCTGGCCAATGCTTTGGCCTCGCAGAATGATCGGGAAAAGAAGCGCGAGGCATACCGGATCTACCGGGACCTTCAGACTGTAGCGGGCGCCGAGCTTCGAATAGACTCCATGATCTCGGTTCTGGAAACAGAGTTGGGGATTGAGAGGCCTCGAAAATAAAGGAGGGCAGGATTATTGCTAATCCTGCCCAACGCAGGGCTGTCTCCATGAAGAGACAGAGGGGGCTTTGCTTTGTGTCGTTCCTTATAACGCAGAACCGGCCTGGTTTGTTCAATCATCCGCAAAAAAACTTTCGCCTTTCTCGACCCCGGTAGTCCCGGCCCGATGCGCCACAACAAGCAGACGGGCCGTCTTCTCACTACGGACCCGCCGCTGCGAAAGCCTCTGCATTCCGTCGTGCAGAGTAATCATGATATATATTCCCGACCCGGGCGTCAGAAACCCTCGTCGATATCATCAGGTTCGACTTCGATGCTGTTGCAGCGCAGTTTCCACCGGCCCTGCAGGAAACCGTTCTTGAACGAGGGGTGCGACCGATACTTGCCTCTCAGCACTCCGATCTCGACACCATCGGCATCATAGATGCCGCCCTGAAACCAGCCACCTGCGCGCCGGAGGGCATGACGGTTGGCATTCCTGCTCGCGTGGTGGTCGTATGTGCCGCGGATAAATCCCTCAAACTGCCCGTCGCGGGAGACCAACTTGCCGAAAATGACCTTCTGGCCGTCATCGTTGACGCCGAAATGCCCAGTGACATAACCGGCAGCCTGGCCATTGCGTGATCTCCAGACAGCGCGGAACCGGCCCTCGTCGTTCTCGTCATAGCCCCAGCGGCCGGAGAGAAACCCGCGCATACAGGTTACATGATCCAGCTTGAAGGCGTGGAAAGCTACCGCGTTCGAGTCTTCGAGGTACACAATCGTATCCAGGGACATCAACTCCTCAAGGCTGAAAGCCCGGCTGTAAGGGCCGGTCTCAAAAGTGACGGTCACCGGCTCCGGGTCCACGGCGTCAGGATCGAGCGGAATAAGTATGTCCACCGCAATGCCGTCATTGTGAACCGTGGTGAAAGACACCCACTCGATCAGGGCCGGGTCGGTCCGGGTGGGGATGTAGTCCTGACCCAACTCGAAACGGATCACCCGGCGAATAATCTCCACTCCGCGCGATACCGTTAGTGACCCCGTCCAGTCGGTCACGTCGGTTACGTTTGGGTCGTAACGGAGTTTGCCCCAGAGTATCCTCATGTGATAACGACCCGCCTCAGAATCCTCGGACGTCAGCAGGTCCACGCCCGGCGACAATAGAATGGGATCGTCATATTCCTCGTCAGCCTCAGCATCGGTCAAGAGTTCCGTATCGCCAAAAGCGGGCTTCTCGGCTGCGGAAGTGTATCCGCCAAACGGGTCCTCAAGATTCAGCGTCCCGGATTCGGTGGCTGACTCGGTTCCTCTGTCTGAGCAACCGGCAGTCCAGATCACCAGGGTCGTCATTAGGATCAGTGGTAAGAGTCTCTTGATCACGTCACATACTCCTTGTTTTGGTGCTTGTATTTTCAACTTCTACCGGCCGCTTAAACAAGAGTTGTGCCGGATTCTCCGACTATCGCTAATCGCTATTTTGCCAACGACTTACGCTTGCATACGGAGAGTCGGGACGGGTCACGCCGGTGTACGCTCCGGTACAGAACCCGGTTGCTGAACGGGAAGGTACACGGTGGACTCTAAGAGAACTTGCTGGGTAGCCCGCTCGACCAACATGTCCGATGTCGACACTTATCGCCGCAACACTCGATAAAGCAAAGGTCTCAGCAGCACCGGGAGATGAACCCGTCGGCCTCGTCCAATTTGGTCTGAGCCGTTTTCTTGTCGCAGCCGGCCTTGTGCATCACAATGGCCAGTTTGACCGACCCTCCGGAGCGCGCCAGCAGGTCGCTGGCCTTTTGCAGGTCAATCTCAAGGAGTTCCATCAGGATTTTGCGCGAGCGCGCCTCCAGTTTTTCCGATCTCGCCTGCAGGTCAACCATGAGGTTGCCGTAGGTCTTGCCCAACAGCACCATGGCCGTGGTAGAAATCATGTTCAAGGCCATCTTCTGAGCGGTGCCGGACTTCATCCGAGTGGAACCGCATATCGCTTCCGGACCAACCGGCAGCGGGATAACGAGGTCAACTCCGGTAGTAATATCCGCCCCTTCGTTGCAGATTATGAACACCGTCTTAGCGCCTGCTTGTCGGGCGTATGCAAGCCCCGCCAGAGTATAGGGCGTGCGCACCGAAGCGGCCAGCCCGGCGACGAAATCGCCGCTTGACAGCCCGTGCTTCCGCAGGTCGCGGATGGCTGCGTCACTGTCGTCCTCGACGCCTTCCTTTGAAAGCACTAATGTGCCATAGCCGCCGGAGATGATCCCCGTGATCTGATTCGGTTCGGTGCCGAACGTGGGCGGGCATTCGGCTGCGTCCAGCACGCCTAACCTACCGGACGTACCGGCGCCGATGTAGAAAACCCGCTTCCCCTGCCGTAGGGTTTGGGCAAACATCTCGGCCGCCCTCGCAATGAGCGGGAGAGCCTGCTCAAGCACGGCGGCTACGGTCTTATCCTCGTGGTTGATCTTGCGAGCGATCCCCAGCGCAGACAGTTGGTCAATGTCGACCGTATCCGGATTGACCTGTTCGGTTCCCAGACGGCGCAGTTGCCGGATGAGTTTGTCATAGTCAGCCAC
>JAGLXI010000155.1 GCA_023132995.1 Candidatus Zixiibacteriota bacterium
TCGCCGGCTGTTGTCATTGAATTGAGGGAGTAGTCGTCACTGGAGGACAGTGACACGAACCGAGTCGCGCAGAGCCACCGTAACCGCCCCAAAGCAGCCGGTCAGTCGCTCCCGGTCGATATTGTCCAGCGGTTGGCCGGGCATTGGCACCGGCAGCATTCCGGCTGACAGACTGCTGTCAGGGACACCGGTGTAGGCATAGACGTAGACAAAATACCAGCCGGTGTCGGGATTGATTCCGTCAGACCATCGAAAGGCGTCCGGCGGGATTGTCTCACCGGTTGACTGGCTGCTCACCCAGGCGCTGTATCCGCGAGCATGATAGGCTATGTATCGAGGTACGGTCGCCACTATGTAGCCGTCGGCCGATAACGAGTTGGTCCAGGTCAGTGACACCTGGGTCCCGCCCGGGTTATCACGAGTGGCGGGATCAATGATCTCGATCGAAAACGTGTCGGCCACGTAGGCCTCGACGCTGTCCCGGTACAGAGACGAGTCCCCCAGCTGCAGGTAGTAGCTGCCGGCAGGATAGACACTCTCGGGAAGCACCGTCATCTGGTAGACGTCGTCAAGATACGCGAGGGTGTCATCGTCGAACAGTATGTCCGCCGTCGCCAGCGTTGAATCCTCGCGCCACAAGGCGACCTCACTATGACAGGAGTAACGGTTCACGTCTTTGACAAAGAAGCCACTCAGACGATAAGTAGCGTCTTGAAGCGAATCACTCCTGTTGGGAGCAGTGTTGCAGCCGACCGCAAGGAGCGTCGCCGCGAGCATGATGATCGCCAGGGCCACCGGCAACATCTGTATTTTGTTCAACCTCATTAGTATCACTAATCGGCAGTTAACAGCCAAAGTCTTAGCTGATTGTTATACACTGCATAGGTCGTCGCTATCGGGCTGCCGGGTAACTTCAAAACCACAATCTCGGAGTCGAGGCGGTGGTCATCCCGGCTGATCGCTGCTGAGCGGGTCGCCGGTTGGCAGCAATGTAGGAGCTATAATCGCTCAGCAGACTTGTGAGCAGTGACTGTGTCTAACACCGAGGACGGGGCAAACGTGCGAATACTGCGGCAAAACAGTGTTTTATAACAAAAAATGTGTGGATTTTTTTAATTGTGGAAACTATACTCAAGATTTGATGGTTGTTACAGTTTGAGACAAGGTTTTAGAAAAGCTCAGGCGACCGGATCACTGAGCACATGATCATACAACAGTGTCGCCTGTATTGTCCCCGTGCCGTTCCCCTCCCCCGGTGCGGGGGCTTTTTTTATTCTCCTGGAATCTGGGGAGCCACCGAGATCGGCTCCACCGGGCTGTACTTGCAGGAAACACAGTTACACAGTGGCGGGATCGCGGGGATCACGCCCTGTTCTTTGGAATCAGACGAAGGCCATATTATTCACCGACAGATGTCCGGCGTCCATCACCATAATACGCCTCAACGGGCATGATGCACAGCGGTTGACCGCCCGCTAAAACCGGGCCCACCGGGGTACCCGTGGGAAGAGCTGTATGTCACGGATGTTGGCGATACCGGTGATGTACATGAGCGCGCGGTCGAAGCCCAGCCCGAAACCGGAATGGGGAATGGTCCCGAACCGGCGCAGGTCCAGGTACCATTCTAAGCTCTCGAGGTCTGTCATCCCCTTTTTCTTGATCCTGTCCAGGAGGACATCGTGGCGGTCCTCACGCTGGCTGCCGCCGATGATCTCACCAACCCGTGGCACGAGCACATCCATGGCGCGGACAGTCTTGCCGTCGTCGTTCACCCACATGTAGAACGGCTTGATCTCCTCGGGATAATCATAGACGATGACCGGTTTGCGAAAGGTCTTCTCGGTCAGATAGCGCTCGTGCTCCGTTTGCAGGTCGACGCCCCAGGTAATCGGATACTCGAACTTCTCACCCGATTTTTCCAGCAGCTTGATCGCCTCGGTGTATGTAATGCGCTCAAAATCGGACTGAATCACGTCTTCAAGCGTCTGTCGCGCTTCCTTGTCGATCCATTTGCTAAAGAAGTCCATGTCGTCGGCGCACTCCTCCAGCGCGTAGCGGAACAGATGTTTCAGGAAGTCTTCGGCCAGGTCCATATTGTCATCCAGTTCGGCCCAGGCCATCTCCGGCTCGATCATCCAGAACTCCGAGGCATGTCGGGTAGTATTGGAATTCTCCGCTCTGAAGGTCGGCCCGAAAGTGTAGACATCTCCCAATGCGAGAGCCATCGGTTCCGCCTCCAGTTGTCCCGAAACGGCCAGAAAGGCCTCGTGGGCAAAGAAGTCCTGATCCCAGTCAACCTGGCCGTCCTTCATGGGGATACTGGTGGGGTCAAAAGTAGAGACGCGGAAAAGATCGCCCGCCCCTTCGCAGTCCGAAGCTGAGATGATCGGCGTGTGGACATAATAGAATCCGCGCTGCTGGTAGAACTCATGGATGGCGTACGCTAACCGCGACCGGATTCGGCCAACGGCCCCGAAAGTGTTAGTGCGCGGGCGGAGATGGGCGATCTCGCGAAGGAACTCGAAACTATGCCGCTTCTTCTGTAGGGGATAATCCGGCCCGGCGCCACCGATCAGGTCGACAGTATCCACGGCCAGTTCATACTTCTGCCCCTTACCCTGTGAGATCACCAGCTTGCCCTTCATTCGGACCGACGCTCCAGTGAGAATCTTCTCGAGGATGGGGAACCTGGCCGGATCGACGATCACGCCTTGGAGGTTGCCCATGCACGAGCCGTCATTGACCTCTATGAAGGCCACACCCTTACCGATCCTGACCGTCCGCGCAAGACCCAGCACGGTGATTTCCGAGTCGACGGGGATCTTGTCCTCAACGATAATCCGTGAAACTCTGGTTCGAATCTTGTAATCCATCGTACAACTCCGGATAAGAGCTCGAGTGTTCGTGAACCAACCTTGAGACAACCGGTAATAAAACCGGGCTGCTGCTGACACGCAAGGTCTAACAAGCTGCCAAAGCGTCTGATTCAGAGTCATCGTCGGGCTGGATTGTCGCGATTCTGCCGCCCTGCTCTCAGTATGAGACACCGGCGCAACCCACCCCGCGGAGACAACCCTACCCTATGATCGACACAAAACGGCGGCCCTTTTGAAACATAAACGACAACCCACCGTATAACAGAGCAGAAGCAAAAAAAAAGCAGCTTCTTCAGAGATTCTTAGATCCCCAACCTATTCACCCGGTAACCCCGGCCTTCCTAAGGCCGGGGTTTTCCGTCGCTGCTGCCAGCGCCGGATAACCAATGTATTATTCTGACGA
>JAGLXI010000156.1 GCA_023132995.1 Candidatus Zixiibacteriota bacterium
AACAATATTGAACATGAATACATGTTGTTCGAAGACGAAGGACATGGTTTTGCCAGACCCGAAAATCGCCTGAAGTTCTACGCTGCGGCCGAGAAATTCTTATCGAAGTATCTGGGTGGGCGTTTCGAGGAAGAAGCGACACCAGCGCCGTAATCTTCACCGACAGATCACACGAACATGCCCGCTGGGTCATCAGATCCAGCGGGTATTTTTTTGTCGCTTCGTTCTGCTCACAATCCTGTGTTGAATCGACTTCAACTCCGGGCAGCCGATCTAACGTGGAAGCTGCTGAAATCGATGGTTCAGGACACCGCTGCGTTCACCGGGTAGGTTTGTGCTCGGCCTTGCTCGGCTTCGTAGGGGCAACCATGATCGATTTCTCCCGCTCCACTGTTACCAATCCCGGTTTGGCCTTGCGGGGTTTGCGGACGTAGCGCCGTTCAGTGTAGATGACCGGCACCAACGAATCGTTCTTCGCCCTGCTGTGATATGCGGCAATCGCAGCCGCTTCTTCAATTTCCCCTTTCGACGGCTCAAAAGACTTGTTCGGGTATTTCATCACCACGTGTGAACCGGGGCACTGCTGGGTATGGAACCAGAGCTCGTAGGGCCGGGTGAACTCGAACGTCGTGCGGTCGTTATCGGCGCCGTCGCGGCCAACGAGTATCCTCAAACCGGTGGACAGCAGGTGCTCCCGGTACGGCCGACGGGGAACAACTTCGCGCCCGCCGGCAGCAGCCTGCGGCATCAGCGACGCCAGTTCCTGAAGGTAGCGCTCACGGGCGGACTCAAAATCCGCGTCGAGGGCGGTCTGTATCTCTTCCAATTGCGACAATTCACCACCGGTAATCTCAAGACGACGGCTCAGCAGTTTCCGGCCATCCCGCCCCTTGCGATGTTTCTTGAAATAGGCCTCGACATTCTCTTTGGGTGAAAGGGCCGGGTCGAGCGGTATCGTTGTTTTCGACGGTGGGTCTTCGTAGACGTCGTCAATATCGATTCGGTCCATCCCCTTTTTGATGCTGTCGAAGTTGATCTGAAGGAGTTCACCCAGTCTGCGGTAATGCTTGTAGTCTGCGGCCTGCCGCAGGTCCTGCTCGATCATTGTCAGGCGTCGTTCAAGGCGCTTTACTGCCCGTCGCACGGCAGCCCTGATGGTCTTTGATTCGTCGACCGTCTCGGCGCCGCTGCGTCGGGCATGGCACATGGCCATCACCGCCAATGAGAGGGTCTTGTACTTCTGGGGAGGTACTGCGGCAAGGGAGAGCTTGAAGGGATAGACCTCGACGGTCTCTCCTATGTGATGCAGGTAGCCGGTGCCCGGCTGGGTGAATCGCTGCGCGAGATCCCTGACACACTGCGCCAGTTCGGACGGATCGACATCCCATCGCTCCCTGGCCTCGGCTCCAGCGCGACGCAACGCCTCGCGGGCCAGGCTGCGATTGAACCCCAGGACGTTCTTCTGAAGAAACACAGTCGGGGACAGATTCGGTTCCTCACAAGCAGCCTTGGTGAACACCGACGCCGACAGCGTCAGCGGGTTGATCTTCTCCGGCAACGGCGCGGATTCATATTTCGCGCCCGGCACATGTTTCTTCTTGCGAAGTGTCGCCCGAACGGCGAACGCCTCGTTCAGCAGCCAGATGTTCCCGTTCGGTCCCAGCGCTTCGCAGACCATGTGCGAGAGGACGCCGTCTTTTTCGATTGCCAGTCTGAAGATACGGTCGCACGGATACTGCTCGATATCGGCAATGACGCTGCCCTCAATATCGAAAATCGGCCACGGCTTCTCGCGCGTTTCGATCTTCACCTTGGAGGCGGGCACCAGAAAGACTCCCGATCCGGCGGGGTGGTAGATGAAACCCAGCGCCAATCGCGATTTGTCCCTCTTGACAAAGAAATACGCCGCCCGCTCTTTCTTGTAAAACTCGGTGCCGGCGATCCTGCCGCCGACAATGTCCCGTTTCAATTCAGTCACCAGCGCCGTGATGTGCAAAGATGTCTGCATAGGGCGAATATATGTCACATTGTAACTTATAACAACGTGATGCTATCGGTGGTCGCACGAAAAATGCTGAACAAAACCTCGTCTCAGGCGTTTAAGATATAGAACCTCCTAGTTCGCTGCTTGTCCGACCGGGATGGTCGATAGAGCACGTTACCGCACATAGTGAAAGCGGAGCATGGATGCTCCGCTTTTCTGTTATGGGGATTTCACGGTCTGATCTTCGTCACCAGGCAGGAGAAGCGCCGCAGACCGCCACGCCATCATTGCTGACTACACCCTTACCCCTTACGCCCTGGGGCCGGTCATCTCCTCCGGGCGGACCTTCTCGTCAAACTCCTCGGCGGTCAGAAGCCCTAACGCCACGACCGCTTCTTTGAGCGTGGTGCCTTCAGCGTGCGCCTTCTTGGCGACCTTGGCGGCGTTGTCATAGCCGATGTGCGGGTTGAGCGCCGTAACGAGCATCAGCGAACTGGTCAGGTGTTTCTTGATGTTGGCCTTGTTCGGTTCCAGACCGGCGGCGCATTTCTCGTCGAACATCTCGCACGAGTCGGCCATCAGGCGGATCGACTGCAGCAGGTTGTAAATCATCACCGGCTTGAAGACGTTCAGTTCAAAGTGTCCGGTGGCGCCGCCAATGTTAACGGCGACGTCGTTACCAAGCACCTGGGCGCAGACCATCGTCATCGCCTCGCACTGGGTCGGGTTGACTTTGCCCGGCATGATCGA
>JAGLXI010000157.1 GCA_023132995.1 Candidatus Zixiibacteriota bacterium
CCCGAGCCCAAAAGCCGAATGTCATTAGCGATCTTCATCAGCGAACAGGCCAGCGTTTTCATGGTGCCCGAGGCCTCGACAATGGCGTCATGAGTGGCCAGCGATTCAAACTTGTTGGGCGCCGTGATAAATGCCTTACCGGTCAGTTTGGCGATCGTTGCCGCCGAGCGTTCGGCGAACTCCGGGTGCGCGTTGAGGCCGGTGCCGACCGCCGTGCCACCCAGCGCCAGCGGGTAGAGCCGCTTGAGGGTGTCGTCGATGCGGTCCAATCCCAGCGACAGAGCCGCAGCATAGCCGGAGAACTCCTGGCCTAACGTGAGTGGGGTGGCGTCCATAAGATGCGTACGCCCGATCTTGATGATGTCTTTGAATTCTTTGGACTTCGCGGTCAGGGTATCGCGAAGCCGTGTTACCATCGGAATCAGACGGCGATGGATCTCCTCGACCGCCGCGATGTGCATGGCCGTGGGGAAAGTGTCGTTTGAGGACTGGCTCATGTTGACGTGGTCGTTGGGATGGATGGGGTCCTTGGAACCCAGCTTGCCGCCGGCCATCTCGATAGCCCGGTTGGAGATGACCTCGTTGGAGTTCATGTTGCTCTGGGTGCCGGAACCGGTCTGCCATACTACCAGCGGGAAATGGTCGTCGAGCTTGCCCGATATAACTTCATCGGTCGCCTTGATAACAAGCTCCCCCTTGTCGGCGGGCATTTTGCCCAGGTCCATGTTGACCATGCAGGCAGCCTTTTTCAGGATACCCATCGCCCGGATGATCTCGCGCGGCATCCGCTCACCGCCGATACGGAAGTTCTCCAGGGAGCGCGCCGTCTGGCAGCCGTAGTACCGGTCAGCGGGGACTTTCATCTCCCCCATTGTGTCATACTCTGTGCGGTATTCCATAATATCTCCCGTCGCGTTGCGACAATTATCGGAAATGTTGTTTCGTTTGTTCGGAACGGGAATATACTAATCAAGCGCTGCGCCGCAAGGAGGATTGCGGCGATTTCTCGTTGACTTCTCCGCGGAGAACGGACTGAGATTGCAGGTGAGCGTATGGCTATGAAGGGAACAAGAGTATAACCACCAACAGCAATGGGCGAAAGAAAACCCGGCCACGCGGTAGCCGCAGCCGGGTGAAGAGAATGCTTCGTCAGTGATATTACTGTGCGTATTTCGTCTCCCCAACTGATTTGAGGAAGATGCTCACAAACCGTCGCAGTTTCGTCGTGAAGGTTGGATTGTTGGGATCACGATACTGCGCCATGTTGTGGGCCAGGAAGTTGAAGCACTGTCCGGCTTGGGTGGCGCCGAAATTGCTGCTGTACAAGGTACGATTCAACTCTGATTCGCGGACACGGGCCCCATCCGACATTACAATACCAAGGAAATTGACATCCAACTTGAAACCCGAATCATCGGCCAGGTTCTGATGGACGACCTCCTGAATCCGCTTGAACAGGGAGCGTCCCGTCTGGAAGTCCGGCACCTGGTTGAGCACGATGAACGGACGAAACGACAGGCGCGGCGTGTAGTCAGGGTCACGCTCGGCCATCTTTTGCTCGAGCTCTCTGAACCTATGGAAAGCCGCCTTGATACAGGCATAGCCGGCCACGATGTCCTGGGGAGTGGTCACGATCACCTGGTAATCCTGGGCCAGGGCGCAGTCAAGCGCGGTGGTGCCGATCCCGGCGCTCAAGTCCATAAGGACAAAATCGTAGTCGTCGCGGATGTCCTCAAACACCCTGATGAACCGCTTCCTCTGCGGCGTGGTCAGGTTGGCCAGCTTGAAGTTCCCTGATTCACCGCCGATGATGTCGAAACCGTGAGGTGTGTCGTAGATAATGTCTTTCACGGCGCGGTTACCTTTGAGCAGATCGATGATCGTATAGTCGCAGTAGAAACCGAGCTTGTTGGTGACATCGGAGTTGCCCAAATCCAGATCGATCAACAGCGGTTTTTTGCCGAGGCGCGACAGGTAAAAGGCCATGTTCGACGCTATATGGGTCTTTCCCACGCCGCCTTTATTGGAGATGAACGCCACCGACTTGACAATGTGTTTCTGCTTCAGTTGCAACCGCAAGGTACGACCGATCAGAGAACTCAGCTCTCGCGATCGCTTTGCAGCCGGTCTAATGGGCTTTTTCGCGGCCGTCGTTTTCCCACTGACCTTCCCCGACGAATCAATAATCGGTTTGGTCATGTCGGGGGCCCTGGTTGGATCTTTGGCCTGGGGCTTCTTTCCACTTTCGGCGAGACGATCCAGAAGTTTCTCGCCCTCCGTCAGACGATCCTGCGCCGGGGTCGCCTGCTTGACTGTCTGTTCGTCAGCCTGCGCCGAGTCCGACATTCGATTGGCGGATTTCGTCTTGGCGTTGGTCTTTTCTGATACCTTCGTTTCAGTTTGCATCATTTACCCCGGGTTTGGTTTTCACTTCTGTGCCTGCTTTAGTTATCGGCAGGAATTGTGGAGAAATTAGACATGCCGGACCGCAACCTCCGGTGTGTCCGTAGGCGCGTTGCCTTTAACTGTAGTTCTTGACTTTTCAGCCGCGATAGGGTATTATTATTATAAATAGACAACGCAGGTGTCGACTTTTGTAGATTTACACATTGACACTGTTTTCCAACCCGTGAGTGTTGTCCGCTCTGTGGAAGGATGTCAGCCGAGACGCGAGAAGAGCATAAGATGGCATCGCTGAATAGCTCCTTACAGGCCGTTACTATTAAGCTTAACAACGTAGATACCGTTCCTTGCTGGCACGTATCTACATGGACCCCCTGCTCTGATGCCAGGGGTTCACAACAGTATTACCCATCTTGGAGGAGGTTAACAGGATGAGCAAATTTGTTACAACACTGGTGATTGTGGGGATGTTGCTATTGTTAGCATCAGCATCCTCATCTACCGAAGCTCCGCCATTTACGAGTGGAGACACGCGAGAAGTGGCGAAGGAAATCCAGAATAATGCATCACAGGCCAATCAGGGGCCTGTCCGAGGAATTAATGACGAAGAACTGACAATGAGTCATGAGCCCATTCCGCTTGGTCAGACCTACACTATGTCCCGCGGGCCGGGCGTGTTGGTAGGGACAAGCTGGTACGACATGCAACACAACGGTTCCATGGGCAGAATGATCGACTGGGGGTACACTGCTGACAGTGGCCTTATAGTCCACTTCAGTTGGATGGAACTGCCTACTTCGGCTTTCATCAATAGAAAGTACGGCTACAACGTCTATCGCGCCGGCTCAGGCACATTTCTCGGCGAGGTTGGTATACAGCCCGACGGCGAATATGCCGGGTATGTCGGAATCGACGTCGCCGATGACAACTGTGCAGTTGTCATCGGTCACAATAATCAGGGATTTGGTTATCAGAGCCATGCCTATTTTCAGGATGTCCAGGGCGGTGCCGCCTTTGGCACTGACAGTCGAGTCCCCAATTCGGTGGCCGAGTATGGCGGCTACATCGGACAGGTAGTTATTTGGCCCAAATTCCGATTACACCAAACGCCCGGCCATGATGCCGTTCTGCATATTATTGCCCAGGTATCCGAGCCGGTGACTGCTGACCCGCAGGCTATTTATTACTTTCGCCAGAGCCCCGCCGGCGCCGGCGGAACGTGGGACTATCCGCCCTATGTAATAGATACGGTCTTCGACATTGCCCAGGACGTAGCGTGCTCATCTACCGATGGAAAAGTCGCCC
Source organism: Candidatus Zixiibacteriota bacterium (assembly GCA_023132995.1). Lineage (GTDB taxonomy): Bacteria > Zixibacteria > MSB-5A5 > GN15 > FEB-12 > JAJRTA01. The sequence goes on from JAGLXI010000157.1 coordinate 3,709, forward strand.
TGGCCTGGATCGCCAACCGTCCCAACCCTGGTGACTGCGACACCTGCTCAAGCAACGATGGCCAGCCGCTTGTACAGGAGGATAACGATATATATTATCAATTGTCGTATGATTATGGTGTGACTTTTCAGCCACGAGTGAACCTCACCAAGAACGTTGACGGTGTGGAAGGACATCGCCCCTACACCGACCTGTCGGCTCTCATTACTACCGATAACGACTTTCACATGGCCTGGAATGACAGGTATTGGCAGTCATCCGGATCGGGCGGTTCGGACCGTTGCGTCATGTCGCACTGGGGCGAAAACCTCGGCTTCGATGGTGATGGAAGAGGCAACGTCGTTGAAGCGGTCAATCTCGAGTGGGATCAGGTTACCTGCGACGTCGGCGCCTGGCAACTCAACGGTTCCAAAATGTCGTTGTCGGAGTGCAACGGAAAGCTCTACTACCTCTATGTTCAATTCAACGATATTCCTGCGGGGGTAAGTGATGACTGCTCCGTTTATGGCTACGCCAACGGCGAACTGTATCTCACTGTCTCGTCCGATTATGGCCAGACCTGGGACGTGGCTCGAAACCTCACCAACACATATACACCAAGCTGCTATTCTGGATATTGTGCGTCGGAGCACTGGCCATCAATGGCGAGGTTCGGTACAGATCATGGCGGCAATATGTCGGGCAGTGTTATCGTGGACCCGTCAGGCACCTATAGTGGCGATTACTTTCTCGATGTTCAGTATATCGACGATCCCGATGCAGGAGCATATGTGCAGGACGAAGGATTTCAGCGGGAGGTCGGTGTCCGCTGGTTCCGGCTGGCCTGCGTGGAACCGTTTTTCAGCACCACGTTGCTTACTTCGTGGGATTCAATCGGTGACCCCGCCTTCACACTGCACGGCCAGCCTCTCGATACGCCACTGGTCCTGACGAACGACGGCAACTTCGATCTCAACTTCGTGACGACTATTGAAGAGGACACGGGACCGACAGGATGGCTGACCATATCCGAGGAGCTCGAATCGGGGTCTATCGCTCCCGATTTCAAAACCTCACTTGAGGGTTTGATCACTCTTAATACTGCCGGACTGGTCAACACTCCGGGAGAGCCCGTAAACCTGACCGGCCGAATTATAATAACGAGCAACTCTAACACCAGCCCGGACACCTTGGAAATCTCGGTATGGATCGATGATGACACCGACAGCGATGGAATCAGGGAGGCACTTGACAACTGTCCGACAGTAGCCAACGAGGATCAGCAGGACTCAGATGCTGATGAGCTGGGAGACCTGTGCGACAACTGTCCTGACGACTACAACCCTGGTCAGGAAGACGCCGACGGCGACGATGTTGGAGACGCCTGCTGCTGTGTCATCCGCGGTGACATAGACCACAGCGGTGTGCTACCGATAGACATAGCTGACCTTGTTTACCTCGTAGATTATATGTTCAACTCCGGACCTGAGCCTGGGTGCCCGGAGGAAGGTGATGTCAACGGAGATGGGGGCGAGCTGATTGACATCGCCGACCTCGTCTATTTGGTAGATTACCAGTTCAACGCCGGCCCTGAACCGCCGGTGTGTCCGTAGACTGTACCGATCAGGGAGAGTCGGTATGGCGTAGCATGGAACAGTCAATCTCTAGTGAGTGAGGAGAAGGGAGATGTTCTCGGGATAACAGGGCGGTTCCCATTTTCATGGGAGTGGCTGTAGCGGGTTGTTGAAAAACTCGGAAAAGAACGCAAAACAGCAACTGCTTTCCATAACAAGTCATTCCCGCGAAAGCGGGAATCCACTGGTATCAACGACTTCCTGGATGCCCGCTTTCGCGGGCATGACGAATCCGGCGGCTTCCGAGCATCACAAAACGCTTTTTCAACAGCCTGGTAGACGTTCTCACAGGGTCGGACAGTAGACATGAAATCGGGAACAATATAACGTAATCTGCAAGCCTCTGGATGAATACGACAGCAGGAGGGTCACCGAGAGGTAGTGCCGGGAGAAAAACCATGAAGCGATCACTGGCAATTGTCATTGTCTCTACGTTGCTGATTACCAAGCCAAGCATCGGCCTGGCCGCTGATGACCGGCCGGTAACGCAACAAGCGAAGTTGGACAGCATGAGCCGCGCCCTTGCCGAGAAACTGGAGACACAGCGCCCCCAATTATACTATGACCTGCTGTCGAGCACCGACAAACCCCAGAGACAGTTGAACGAGAATCCCGATATCCAATTGATGTATATCAACGAGCGGGGTCATCCTGTCTACTACGGAACAGACAATCTGGACGCAGCCAGGACCATCAGCACGGACGATGTCTGGCCGGGCGGAAGCGGAGGATTCTCTCTGGTCGGGTCCGGGACAGGGCTGGGCAGGCTGAGCGTATGGGACGCCGGAGGGGTTCGGACGACGCACCAGGAATTCGGGGGCCGCGTCACACAGATGGACAGCCCCAGCGGGACCCACTATCATTCCACTCACGTAGCTGGTACTATGATAGCGGCGGGAGTGGATCCAAACGCCAAGGGCATGTCATTCGCCGGAACGCTGGCGGCTTACGATTGGGATAGCGACAACTCGGAGATGGCCTCAGCCGCGGCGACCGGGATGAATGTGTCAAACCACTCCTACGGCTATGTCACAGGTTGGCGTTATGACGAAGGCGACTGGTACTGGTGGGGGGAGATTTCGATCAGTACCACGGAGGACTACGGTTTCGGCTTTTATAGCAGCGAAGCTCGTGACTGGGATGCAATAGCTTACGCCGCGCCCTACTACACGATTTGCAAGTCGGCGGGCAATGACCGAAACGACTACGGCCCCGGCCCGGGCGGGGGCCACTATGTGTGGGACGGCGGGGACTGGGTCTGGAGCACCGCTACTCGTGACCCGGACGGCGGGACTGACGGTTATGACTGCGTTTCCTGGAACGGTACCGCGAAGAACATCATCACTGTTGGCGCCGTAAACGATATCCCCGGTGGCTGGACTGCCCCCGGCGACGTGGTGATGAGTTCGTTCAGTGGCTGGGGTCCCACAGATGACGGACGTATCAAACCTGACATCGTGGCGAATGGTATCGGATTGTATTCATGTGACGATGTTCACAACTATGCCTATCTGACGATTGGCGGAACGTCCATGAGTACACCCAATCTGTCCGGCTCTGTGAACCTGCTGGTCAGGCACTATGAGTTTAACCATGGATTAACGACGCCGCTTGCCTCCACGGTGAAAGCCGTGCTGATCCACACGGCAGACGAAGCCGGTCCCAACGACGGTCCCGATTACATGTTTGGCTGGGGTCTCATGAACACCCTGAAGGCAGCGGAGCTGATACAGGAAGATGTCGCCGAACCCGGAAGAATCGTTGAAGAATCGCTCGCTGACGGTGAAACAGACCTGTACCCGTTCACCAGCGATGGTGCAACCCCGATTCGTGTAACCCTTGCGTGGACAGACCCTGCCGGAACCCCGCCCCCGGCCAGTCTGAACCCATCGACACTGATGCTGGTCAATGACCTGGACTTGCGGGTGGAGCATGTCGCCACGTCGACAGTCTACCAGCCATATGTATTGAATCCAAGCAGTCCGGGCAGTGCAGCCACAACCGGCGATAATTACCGTGACAATTCGGAACAAGTGTACATTTTGTCTCCACCGCCCGGTGAATGCGTGGTGACCGTGTCACATAAGGGAACCCTTGTATCAGATCAGTACTACTCACTTGTCTTGAATATGGCAGGTTTTACTTGTGTTGACTCAGACGGCGACGGTTACGGCGACCCCGGACACCCGGAAAACGAGTGCCCCGACGACAACTGCCCGAATGACTATAATCCCGATCAGGCCGACAGCGACGGTGACACCTATGGTGATGCTTGCGATGAGTGCCCGTATGATGAACTAAACGACGAGGATAGCGACGGCGTTTGCGGTGATATCGACAACTGTCCCACCGTGCCTAATCCTGGCCAGGAGGATACCGACGGCGACGACGTGGGAGA
>JAGLXI010000158.1 GCA_023132995.1 Candidatus Zixiibacteriota bacterium
ACATTATCACTTTGCGGTAACAGTCCTAATCTCCCGACCGGGCATCGAAGCCGAGTGTGATTCAAGGACTTAGATGCCAATCCCGGCCGGCGATAATAGGACCGGCCATGCCGGATTTCGAGGTCTCTTCGTTTCTCGACTTCCCGGAATAGCAGAAGACCCGCCCCTGATCGCCCAGCGCTGTAATCGAGTCTTCTCAAGCTCACTGGTCTGTGATGGTCGTAGAATCACCGGATTAGGTCAATCCGGCCATTTGCATGAACGTTTCAGCCTTCAGGTACTCCTCGCGTAGAAGTGTCGCATATGAATCGAGGTCTTCCTCTGAGACCTTCATGTACGTCGCCACCCCGTCCTCAAGGGAACCGATCCTGCCTTCGCTCTCTTTATCGTAGAAAGTTCGCTTTGCCAGAAAATCGCCAATGTGAACAATATGTGCTACCGGCGTGTCGCCCACGCTGAGTTGCGGCTGGTGATGGTGCGTGATGGCTTCGGACAATTTCTTCGGGAGTTTCCACTGCGCGGCCAGAAAACCGCCTATCTGCGCATGATTGTACCCAAGCACGCGCTCTTCAAGTATGAAATCAACTGAGGTCTTGTCCTTTTCGCGCTCTTGTTTGAGCGCCTGATGTTCTTTGGACAAGAAACAGGAAATGACGATTTTCCCCACATCGTGCAGCAGCCCTCCGGAAAATGCCGCATCTGCGTCGACGATGCCGCGCGTCTTTACGCGCCTGGCCAATATCCGGCAGCAGAAGGCCGTCGCCAGCGAATGACGCCAGAACTCCTCCTGATACTCCTGGTCCATACTGTTGCCCTTGAACATATCCAGCACCGAAGCCGACAGAACTAAGTTCTTGATTGCCTCCATGCCCACGATAATGACGGCTTGCTTGACGGAATCTATCTCGCGGGCCAGTCCGTAGAAGGCCGAATTGGTCAGCTTGAGCACCTTGACCGACATGGCCGGATCCTCGGCCAGGACTGCGGCGACCCGCTCCGCCGAAGCGTTGGGGTTATTGATAACCTTCTGTATCTGGTGAAAGACTATCGGCGGCGTGGGTAGATTTCTGATATTTGAGACCACCCGCTTGACTTTGTTATCAATTGCTGTAGATGTCGTGTCCATGTTTACGTTATGACCTGCTTTGGCCGTCCGTCGGCCGGGCTATCTCACCTAAGAGCTTGCGCGCGATTTCCCTTTTCACCTGTGGTTGATCATAGAAACCCGTTTGAATCCGTCGGCGCACCCTGTCAATCTTTGCATTTTCTCCGCTGTCATCCGGCCGAGCGTCTATCAGCCCACTCGCGGATGCTTCTCCTGTCGTCTTTTTAATGTCTCTCTTGTCGTAGGTTACTTTTTCCAGACGGCTGTCGTTCGTGACGGAACTCTCTCCGTTGCGCGGCTGTTCGGCCGATGCGGCCAGTCCGGCCCTTGTCTGGCGTGATATCTCCAGCCTATCCCGAAGGGAGGAGCTATCCACTGGCTTGTCAGGTTGTCGTGCCCCCGTTGCCTGCGGTTTTCCTGGAGGTACTTTCTGCGACCATGGTCCTATTTTCATCACGACACCCTTCGCACTTCCTATTGACGGTGACGGCCTTATTGCTTCCGGCCTCCTTTTTCGGGCCGCAGTCGTGGGCGGATCATTTCTTTCCGTCGACAAACTGCGGCGAGGGATCAGCGTCGCTCATGTATCTCAGTATCTGGTGGCTGTTTCTCAACTCACCTAATTCTTCCTTGATACGTTCGTAGCGGCCCTTGAGGTATTCCTCACTTTCGCTTACCAGGTTCACATTCCTTTTCACCATGGTAGCGATTGAATTGACAAGCTTCTTGATCTCCGGCCGAACCGCCGCCACTTTGAACACCTGGGGATGCCTCGCCTTGAGAGCGGCAATCTTCTCTTCCGACCTTTTGATACGCTGGTGACAGCGCTCAATCTCGGCAAACATATCCAGGAGGTGCTCGTCGCGATTGAACTTGATGGAGTCCCGTTGCTTGTCCAGGGTTATGTATAGCGATTGGTAGAAGGAATACTCTTCCTTGAGGACAAAGATCAACTCGCGTTCCAGTTGGCTTATTGCGTTGTAGTCCATTCCTTCCATTCTATGCCGAAGTTGAGAACTCCCGGCGGGAAGCCGCGGATTTCTCCGGCGACTTCTGATCCGAGGAGGTCTCCTGTTCTTTCAGCCCTGCCCAGCCAAGGCGAAGATTTTCCAACACACTAATGATATCGTCAATCTGGGACAAATCTTTGGTTGCCTCTACGATGTTGGTCTGATTGACCACGTACGCGTAGAGTTTGCCGAGCTGCTCGGCTATCTCCCCACCTCTTTCCGGATCAAGCGTGACATACAGGTGCACTATGAAGCGCTTGGCTTTCTCCAGCGATTCATACCCTGCGTTAAAGTCCTGCTTCTGGTAGTATTGGGCCGCCTCCCGATATGCCGCGATAGCGCCATCATAGACCTGGAGAATCAGTTCGAGTTGTGATTTGCCGTGAGTGTCAACTGCGCGATAAGTGGCTAACGTACCGTCCATGGTGATTTGTCTCCTGAGGTTCAGTTTGATTTTGATCTGCCAAGCGTCCAGTTGGCGTTAAGAGCCGCCAGTTGGGTAGTAAGGTACTGTTGCTCAGCGCTGAGTTGCCCCAGGACCAATTCCATCTCGTAGAATTGCTCGAGCAGGGTCGTGCGGCGAATCTCCAACCTTTCGTCTATGTCTTCGACGCGCTCGGCAAGGGTCTGGACCTGATTTTGATACCCTCTGATGCGGCAGTCAAAGGTGCCGTCCCCAGCCCTGGTGAGGCTGTTGATGAGCTCGTACAGCCGTGAACCTGCTCCCTTGGCCAGGGTGATTGTCCCCTCGGCGCCTGTCACAAGCTGCGACTCGGTAAGGTTTACTTTCAGCTTGAGCCCCTCGGTGTTCTCGTTGCCTTCCTTGCCGGAGAGGATCAAACCACTGCCCTCGGCCTCTTCGCCGTTAATCGTACCGGCCACGTCGGTGCCGCTGGTGCTGGTTCCGGCGGACATGCCGAGATCGGCATAGGCGGCGTTCTCGATGCCGGCGGCAATCTGCACCCTGGAACTGGAGCCATAACCGGAACTGGTGAGTTTGAGGTAGCCTCCGCTCGCTTCAGCGACCCACTCGACCGTCAACCCCCTGTTGCCGATGTTGTCGTCGGAATCTATCTTGCTCTGAATCTCCGTTACCAATTCACTGTAGCTATTGTAGGTGGTCTCCGTGAGAATAATCTCACCTGAGGTAGCTCCGTCGACCAGGAGTTGAAGGTGGTTGTTGTCACTGGTCAGAGTCAGGGGCGTCACAGCAGGATCGGCGATGTTTGCTGACTCAAAGACGCCGTGCGTGGCTGCCGCGGTAATGTCTACTGAGAACTCCTGGCCCACCGTTGTCTCGGTGCCGAAAGCGATGAACTCGATAAAACTGTTCGACGAGTTGCCGGAGTTGCCGAATAACTTGCCGATGTCGCCCGGGTTGTCTCTCAGGGCACTCTCAAAGCGGGCGCTGTCGGCGATTTTCAGTTTGCCGTAACCGTCGTGGCGAATACCGATCGTGTAAAGCTGGTTATAGTCGCTGTCGAGCCCCGAGACGGTGGAGCTCAGGGCGTTGCGAAGCATATCCTGCATCGACCGGAGCGTGAGATCACCGAAAAGCACGCCCGACTCCCCGGTCTCGGTATCGTATGTGTTCTGCTTATCGATGAAGTCCATGACGTCATTGTAGGCACTGATGAAATCCTTGACGGCGGTGCGAATTGCCGAAACGTCGATATCGGTGTTCACCGTGATGCTTTCGCCGGTATCAGTCTCCTTATGAACCGTCAGCGCCAATCCGGCAACCACGTCCCGAAACTCGTTCGTATCCGAACTGATTAGAATCGGTGATCCGGAGCCTCCGGTGGAGCCGAAAGCGATCTGGGCGTCGGTGGCCTCCTGCAGCAAGGGTGCGAAGGTCGTTGTCTGAAACTTGTCACCGGCGGTAAGGGTGCCGGCTGCAAAGGAAAGGTAAAGCCCGTCACTGCCGTCGCCTGTCAACTGCACCTCGGTGTCAGCGGCATTGACGTCTATCGAACCGGAGTTGGTGCCGTCGGTCCAATTGATAGTTATGGGCACGTCGACACCGACCGTCTGTTCCCCCGTGCCGGCCACCGTGAAGGTATATATCTTGTTCTCGCTTCCACTATAGGAGGCGCTGGCCCCGAGTGACAGCTCGGACGTCGACCCGGCCGCCATATCCATCGCCTCGGGATCGTCAAACGACGCATTGTCGAAGTCCAGGTTGGTACCACCGGTGAGGTTGCTGGTGATCTCGATAGTATTGTCGCGCCCGGTCCTGTCGGACCTGAGGATGAGTCGATAAGGGTTGGATGAAGAGCCGTCGTTGACGATGGTCGCCGTGACCCCGGCGCCGGCATCATTGATGGCGTTCTTGATCCCCATCAGCGAGCTGTTGCCGGTGTCGATAGTGATCGTCTTGGAGGAGTGACCACCGACACCGAGAACGATTGTCCCCGTGCCGAAATCGGAAATGGAGCCGTCGGAAAAACCCTGGCTGGCGATCTGGTGGTTCCTGGCCACCGAGAGCACCTGGATGTCATAGGAGCCGCTGCCGACCGCCCCGAAAGCCTGCGCGCTAAGGTGCGACTCGTCGGACACCGTTATCACGGCGGCTTCAAATGTGCGAGACGTCCTGAGCCGGGACACCTTTGTATTCAAGGCGAGAAACTTGGCCTGCGCCGCCTTGAGGGTTGTTATGATATCGGTTTTTTCGGCCTGCTGGTTTTCGAGGAGAACGGCGTTCTGCCGTTCAAATGTGATCATGGAATCAACAATGCCGACCCAGTCAAGGCCGGATTGGATTCCTACGATGGAGTTAGCGCCTGGCATTCATACTCCTGTACTTCAAGACGTCAATGTCAGCCTGCAATCAGTCAATCTCGTATCGATCCGGGGGAAGAATTAACTTCCCCCGGATATCTATAATGTTATGCTACCCGCTTATCCGAAGAGCGAGAGCACAACCTGCGGAATCTGGTTGGCCTGGGCCAGCATAGCCACACCGGCCTGAACCAGAATCTGGTTCCGGGTGAACTCCGACATCTCCTTGGCCATGTCGGTGTCACGGATTTGCGACTCAGCAGCGGTCAGGTTCTGAGAGGCAATCCGCAGGTTTCTCAGGTTGGATTCCAGAGTGTTCTTCTGGAAACTACCCAAGCCACCACGAGTGGTCGACACCTCGTTGATGGCTTTGTCGATAACCGACTGGGCGTCCTGGGCACCTTCGGCGGTGGTGACGTTGATTTTCGCCAGGTCCGTAAACATGTTGCTGATCAGGTCCTGTCCCAGCGACGTGCTGGACAGGTTGCGCAGCGAAATCCTCGCCGTCTGGCCGACGTTACCACCGATCTGGAAGACCAGTGACTGGTCGGTGTTACTGATGGTCTCGTTACCGCCGACCGAAATCAGATCATAATTGACGGTAATCCACTCGGTCCGATCCGCGTTGTAGACGATAGCGTCAATGCCGGCAGTGGTCTCAGTAGACGGGCCGCCGTTGAGCTGGACGCTGTACTTGGTGCCGGTGACGGTCAACAGCAGGTTGCCGGTATCAATACCGCCCACACCAGTGCCGACGCCTGCGGCTGCCTTCTCGGTAATAATGTCAATAGTGCCTCGGGCAGCCTCACCATAGGCCGCCGTCTCCAGAGTATGAGTCCCCGTGGCAGAGTACATGATATCTGAGATCGTGTTAGCGTAATCATCGAAATTGACGATGGAGTCGGTGCCGGTGTTGTTCACACTATCGACAGAGAGTCCAAGCACATTGCTCAGGTCCGAGTCAACACCACCTCCGGAAACATGTTTGAGGTAGTACGTGGAACCCTCATCCAGAGAGGCGAACTGGATCCTGTTAGTACCGTCCAGAGTGGCGATGAAGTCCGTAGTGGCGTCCCAGGAGGCATGACCGGTGATGGCCGCATTTACGGCGGTGATCAGCGTATCCATCGTGCCGTAGGCGGCGTTGCCCACCGTGATTGTCTGATCGGACAGGAGACCATTGGCGGAAGTGTTCGCTGTGAACTTCAGGACACCAAGGGATTCGCCGCGGTCGGAAGCGGCTGAAAAGGCAAAGGTCCCGGTACCGGTTGTTGACGAGGCTTCAGTCCTGAGAGAGTACTGGGCGCCTTCCTTGTAGTACTCAAACCCGAACGTGACAGCGGCGCCAGCCACCATCGTGACAGTAATCTTGCCGGCCAGTTCAGTATTGGCGGCAATGGCTGCTTCCATCTTGGTCTTCACATCAGCTGATAAGTCTCCGGCCTCGATAGTGATATTCAGGGCCTGGTTGCCAATAGGTGTGGCGCCGCCTTCCTGTACATTCAGGATGAATGTGTAATCACCTGCATCGACATCAGCAAGGGAGGTAAATGTACCGGTTGCGACTATAGCAGCTTCGGAGGCCGCGGCAGCGACTGTGAGATCGTTGCCCCAGGCGTCCTTCACCGAGACCGCAGTGGATGTCTTTTTGGCGACATCGGAAGCCTGCACAATGTCGATATTGTGGATCGCGTCGGAGAGATTGTAGGGGTCACCGTCTGTGTTGGCAAGACTGATGCCCAGCGCTTCAGAATTGACCACCGCGGTCGGGTCGGCGGTCTTGGCCGCCGCCAGCGAGTAATGACCGGTTCTCAAACCCGAGTCGCTCAATGTGACACCCGAGCTGTTCGGGGTAGTGATTACGGCAACGTTCTCGTTGCTACCGTCGATCAACCTCTTGGTCCCGAATTGGGTGTTCACGGCGATACGATCGATCGTCGAGATGGCGTTCTCGATTTCCGCCTGATCAGCAGCCAACTGGTCGGCGTCGTTGAAGCCCTCGTTGGCGGCGTGAATGGCCAGCTCTCTCATGGAGACCAACAGAGCGTTGACCTCGGTGAGGGCTCCCTCAGCAGTCTGGATCATGCTGATGGACCCTTCCGAGTTTCCGATCGCCTTGTTGAGACCGGCGATCTGCGCCCGGAACTGCTCCGAGATCACCAGACCGGCGGGATCATCGGCGCCCCGGTTGATCCGGTAACCTGACGACAGCTTCTGCATGGAGCTGTGCAGCATGTTGGTTGTGTTCACCAGGTTGCGGTGAGCATTCAACGCAGCCAGGTTGTGGTTGATAACAAGTGACATGGATACATCCTCCTTGAAAGATGTGGGGTATCCGTACCCCTCTTTATTGTTGGTTAAGTTCCTTTATATTCCAACCGTCACTTCCCATGTCTGACCCGTATCGAGTTAAGAGTCCATTTAACCCTGACTGCCCGGTATGCCTTCTGTCGGTTCCTCCTTGTCATTAAGGATACTGGTTCCAACCCATCGTGGGGTTTTCGTTATAGCTTCTTAATCGGCAGAAGCTTGAGCAACTTTATCGGCCCGATTGATCTTGACGGCA
>JAGLXI010000159.1 GCA_023132995.1 Candidatus Zixiibacteriota bacterium
TCGGAGCTATGACGGGCGCCATCACATACGCGATGTGCGATTTGTTGCGGAAAGTCATCTACACTGTCGATGGCACAACCGGCTCGGTAGCTGACACGGTCGGTTTCGCCTTCAGCCGCTCGGTGAACCCGGGCATCCCTGACGGCTTTGACGACATACCTTACACTATCACTATCGGACCGATCAGCGGCGCGTCTGAAGGATTGTCAATATGTCTCGATTCGGCCTTCGTGCCGCCATCAACAGTCTGGAAGTGGTATACCATAGGTGTGGGGGAATTCTTCCCGTCCTGGGACGGCCCTCACTGCTATCCCGTCGGCAGCGGGCCCTGCTGTGTGCTTCGCGGTGACGTGGACGGCAACGGTTTCATTGACATCTCCGACCTGGTTTACTTAGTAGACTACATTTTCAACGATGGGCCGGAGCCGCCATGCTGGGATGAAGGTGACGTCGATGGCAGTGGCATTGCGCCGATTGACATTTCCGACCTGGTCTACCTGGCAGACTACATGTCTGCCCAGGGCCCGGAGCCGCCGCCTTGTGACGGCGCCGATCCCGTACCCGTCTACCCGGGCGGCAGCATCTCACTTCACGAGGTTGACGGTCTCTATGAGGCTATCGATCAGGTGCCTCTGGGAGACACGGTCACTTTCCGCATGCGAGTGTCGAACCAGGATATCGGCGTCGGAATCAAAGGCATAATGAACGGCTTCCGCATCTATGGCGACGACCCGGGCGTCAACTGGACGATTACCGAGAGCGGCCCGAGTGGGGTGTCGTGGTTTGATACTCACTGGTCAATCAGCGAATTCAGTGTCAACGGTTCCGGTGCAGACACTCTCGGCTATGGAGGCTATACGTTGTCTGGTCAGGGCATTCCCGATGGTCTTGACTCGCTGCTTTTCTATATCGAGGTCTACGTGCCCGACAACCCGGACAACCGGAACCAGTTCCTCTGTATCGATTCGTCGTTCTTCCCGCCGTCCGGAGTGTGGAAATGGGCCGCCGGGTCCGGGAACGGCAACTACAATCCGTCGTGGTCGGGGCCGCACTGTTTCAAGATGGTGCATGTGTCGGACCTTCAGGCAGGTTTCAGCGCCGCTCCCACCGCCGGAGTGGCTCCCGTGACGGTGCAGTTCACGGATGAGAGTGCCGGTGATCCCGACGACTGGTACTGGGATTTCGGCGACAGTGAGTACAGCGCCTCTCAGGATCCGCTGCACACTTATGACGATGCCGGGGTTTACGACGTGAAGCTGCGTGTTCAGGACGGTTCTGGCGATGAGGACAGTGTCGTTGCCATAGGGTACATCCAGGTGGGAACCAGCGGCTATACCGATGTTGTCGCCCAGATCGAGATGAGTCCTGATGGTTCCATCCCCGGTAATGATCTGTGGTACCGGTTTTCGTGGATCAACCTGGGGACGATAGGGGCCCAGTCTTGTGTGCTCAAGATGCTCCTTCCCGACGATATGATTCTCGATGGTCTCAAAGATTCGCTGGGGTACGTGATGAGCCCTGGTGACTACAGTTGGGTTGGAGACACGATCGTAGTGCCGCTCCAGACGATTCAGCCGTCGAATGTATGGCGACACGTGATACCCTTCGGTACCCTCTCGCCGTCGGCAGGGGGGGATATTGTAGCAGAGATGTGGCTCAGCGGTTCCACTCCCGATATTGACACCCTCAACAACTACGCCCACCATTTGCTGCCGGTGAGCGATCCGGGCGGGAAGGCTCGATATTTTGACCGGAGTGTCATGTATTCCGGCGACAAGATGGCTCACCCGGACGGTGTTAATCGCATATATGCTACGGGTTCGGATGTGGAATATCTCTCATTTGGAGTCACGTTTGAGAACTCGCCGGATGCCAATCTCGATATTTCGTCTATCACGGTTACCGATGTCCTCGATGATCATCTTGATATGTCGGTTCAGTCTCTTGACGTCTGGGGCAACAGCCATCCGCAGGCGTGCCAGTATGCCGGTATTGATCCGCTTACTCGTGTCATGACCTGGAACTGCATCAAGATAAACCTTCAGCCCGGTGAAAAGGGCTCGTTCCAGTACAAGGTGGCTCCGGTACAAGGTGTTGTCGATGGTACGTGGGTTCTGAATACCGCCTACATTGGTTTTGGATTTGACGATCCGATCACAGCCCCCGGGGAAGGTCCCGTTATCAGAATTCTGGGCGAGTGCTGCATCCCGCCCATACGCGGTGACGTCGATTACAACGACGCCGTGCTGATTGACATATCCGATTTGGTTTACCTGGTTGACTTCATGTTCAACTTAGGACCGGAACCCATCTGCTTTGAAGAGGGTGACATTGACGGGAGCGGGAGCCCACCGATCGACATATCCGATCTGGTTTACCTGACGGATTACATGTTCAACAGTGGCCCCGAGCCGTTGTCTTGCCCTTAGAGGCTAAGCCGGTGGTGTTGACACGGGAGTTGCGCTAGTAGCGCGGAGAGAGCATCGCTCTCTCCGCCTTGCTCTGTAGTTTGCGCGCTGCCGCCGTTGCGCAATTCGGCCGCATTGGGGGGAGAGAGATTTAACTTGCCCCCCCCTGTCACGGTCAATATATTCCCGAAAATTTCGCAGGTTGTGAAAAATACAACTAACTTTGTAAATCGCGACGGGACGAGGTTAGAATGGATATCTTTGGATTACCTCCGGGGTACTTGGCCGCCCTAATCGGAATCATCGGGTTTGTCTTTGCGCTCATGCTCTTTCTATGGATCCGGGGCCGTGACGCCGGGACCGATTTGATGAAGGAGATTTCCGAGCGCATTCACAGCGGCGCCATGGTGTTCCTGAAACGGGAATACACGATTCTGCTTATCTTTATCGTAGTTGTTTTCGCGCTGCTCTTCTGGAAAATAGGGTCGCAGACGGCGGTGGCCTTCCTCGGCGGCGCCGGTTGCTCTATGCTGGCCGGGTTCGTGGGGATGAAAGCCGCCACCCGCGCCAACGTGCGGACCTGCGCCGCGGCGAAAGACAAGGGCCAACCGGCGGCGCTGTCAATAGCGTTTACCGGCGGCGCGGTTATGGGAATGACTGTCGCCTCGCTCGGTCTGATCGGCGTCGGGATTGCTTACTTTTTCTTTTGCGGTGATCCAAGTACCGCCTGGATCATCAATGGCTTCGCGATGGGAGCTTCGTCGATTGCCCTGTTTGCCCGTGTCGGCGGCGGTATTTACACCAAAGCGGCTGACGTCGGGGCCGACTTGGTCGGCAAGGTAGAGGTCGGCATCCCTGAGGACGATCCGCGCAACCCAGCCGTGATTGCGGACAACGTTGGTGACAACGTCGGCGATACCGCCGGCATGGGAGCGGACCTGTTTGAATCGTACGTCGGGTCGATTATCGCCACGATTGCCATTGCGGCGACCATCACCGGCACCGGCCTGGCCAGCGACATTTCCACGATCATTGCCGACAATCGGGCTGCTTACATGCAACTGCCGTTGATGATCGTGGCCTTTGGAGCTCTGGCTTCGATTCTGGGCATTCTTTCAGTGAAAGTCTTTTCCTCAATGAACCCGGCTGCCACCCTTCGTCTGGTCACATACGTTGGTGCTGTCATAATGCTGATTGCAGCGTGGTTCATCATAGATTACTTACGCGTCGACCAGAACGTCTTCTGGGCCATCCTGGGTGGCAACGTCGCGGGGATAGCGCTCGGACTCCTGACGGAGTACTATACTGCCGCCGCTCCCATTCGTAAGATCGCCAATGCCTCGAAGACCGGCGCCGCGACCAATATCATCCAAGGCCTGGCGGTCGGGATGGAATCGGTATTGCTGCCGATAATCGTGATTTGCGCTGCCATCTATACCGGTTTCAGCTTCGCCGGCCTTTACGGCATTGGCATCGCCGGAGTAGGCATGCTGGCGACCATCGGTGTGACAATGTCCGTTGACGCCTACGGGCCGATCGCTGATAACGCCGGTGGTATATCGGAGATGGCCGGTCTTGGCCCCGACGTTCGCAAGATCACTGACCGGTTGGATTCTCTGGGCAATACTACCGCCGCTATCGGTAAAGGGTTTGCCATCGGCTCAGCCGCCTTGACGGCGCTGGCGCTGTTCAGTGCCTATTCAACTGCGGTGGGACTAAATGGCATCAATATCCTGGATGTTCACGTCGTTATCGGGTTCTTCATGGGTGGCGTGATACCGTTCTTCGTGGCGGCCCTCACCATGACCGCCGTCGGTAAGGCGGCCTCGCAGATGGTTGAAGAGGTTCGCCGTCAGTTCCGTGAGATCAAGGGTCTGATGGAAGGCAAGGCCACCCCCGATACCGCCACTTGCGTTGACATAGCCACGCGCGGCGCTTTGCAGCAGATGGTTGCGCCAGGCTTGACCGCTGTGCTGGCACCTATTGTCGTCGGTTACGTCCTCGGCGCCGAGGCGCTGGGTGGGTTTCTGGCCGGTGCTACTATGTCGGGTGTGATGATGGCTCTCATGATGGCCAATGCCGGAGGCGCCTGGGACAATGCCAAGAAATGGATCGAATCAGGCAATCTGGGCGGTAAGGGTTCCGATGCTCATAAGGCGGCCGTTGTAGGTGACACCGTCGGTGATCCGTTCAAGGACACTTCCGGTCCGTCCATGAACATCCTTATCAAATTGATGGCGATTGTTTCGCTGGTGGTCGGCACCGCTCTGTTCAGGTAGCCGACGGCTATTCTACTGAAGTCTTTAAGCGAGGTACCGTTCTGATGTCGGACCAGTACCTCTTTTTCAATTGGCGCATGAATATCGACGCATCCGGTGAGTAATGTAGTGTGGAAGCAATCATGAAACCTTTTGCTGTATGTATCGTATCATGAATCTGTGGAGATGACAGAGGCAAACGGATGAGACTACAGTGCTTTTCCGCCGCCGGCCCCCCGGTGGCCCTTAGAAATAATCAAGTGAGAAAGCCCATTCTGACCGGAGCCGGTTCGGGGGCAAGTTCGCTTTTCCATGCAACCAAGGAAGCGCCTTGCCGGTCTTATCTATGGAGCCGATGTCGGATTGGCGGGTCGCATGTCCGGCCATGGAAAGTTGGATGATCTTAAGGAGACACTGGATGAAAACGATCCGGACCAACATTATTGCTTTAGCCTTGCTGATACTGTTCGGCGCCGTAAGCGTGCGAGCTGAAATGCTGACACTGGATGATTGCATCGATCTGGCCCTGCAAAATAGGGCCTCTATCATCGCGGCCCGTGGTGCGGAGGACCTGGCCGGGTCCAACCGCCGCGCCGCTCTGGGGGCGTTTCTGCCGAGCGTGGATGCCTCCTATGGATATTCCGAGAGCAGGTCCCGCGATGTGAAGTCCGAAACCCTGATACCGACCGGCGCCATGCTGTACGTTGACACGATGTCGTTCGTCGACGGCCGTACGCTGCAACCGGTTGACTGGCCGTTTGTCAACGATTCCGTCTCGGCCTGGGGTATCTTCGAGAGCGAATTGGACGATCAGGACCGGACCAGCAAATCACTCTCGTTAGGGGCAGGGATGTCGGTTTTCAATCTTCCCAACTGGTTCATGTTTGCCGCTCGGGGAGCGGAGAAAGCCAGGGCTCATCTCGATGTCATTTCTTCGGAGCAGGACCTGATCCTTGCCGTCAAGGTTTCATTCTATGCTTACCTGGCCTCCGTGGAGAACGTGGACGTTCAGCAAGAGGCAGTGAATCGAAGCCAGGAGCAGTTGAAACTCATCCAGTCCATGTTCGATCTTGGCTCCGCAGCCAAATCGGATGTTCTGAAACAGAAAGTGCAGTACGGCAATGACCGCCTGGCGCTTCTGTCCGCCCAGAACGCTGTCACTACGACCAGGGCGGAACTGGCTTATACCATTGGAATCGATCCCAACCGCAAGGTGGAGTTTGCCACCGATTACACTCCGCGTGAGTTTGAGGGAAGTCTCGATGAAGCTATTGAATTCGGTATGGGGCATCATCCCGGGCTGCTGGCCAGGCAAAAGACGGCAGATGCCACGCGCCACTATCTGCGGGCTGCAAGTGCGGCTTACCTGCCCACCGTCAGCGCCTTTGCCAACCTGGATTACTCCGACGGCACACGTGGAGACACGGTAACGTTCAATTCTACGTCGCGCTCAACGACCTACGGTTTCCGTATCAGTTTGAATATATTCGACGGATTTCTCAGGGAACGCTCTGTGAGCTCGGCCAAAGTATCGCGGAACAACGCCCGGGCGCAAGTGGCCGAGACTCGTAACTACGTGGCCAAGGAAGTGAATAAAGCCTTCTTGGATATAGATATAGCCAAAGAGCAATTGAACGTGGCGCGGGAGAACGTCGAGGCGGCTGATGAGGATCTGAAAATATCTCAGGAGAAATACAATCTGGGGGCCGCTACTATCCTGGATCTGCTCACGGCGCAGGAATCGTTGAAGGGCGCCCAGGTTTCGCATATCAGGGCAGGTTTCGACCTCAATCTCGCCGTCGCCCGGCTCGAAAGGGCTATGGGAAAAGTACTTTAGTGTGAACACATTTCAATGATTGGTACATAAGAAGGTTGGTGAACATGACGAAAAAGAAGAAGAAACTCCTGTTAATAATCGCCGGTGCAGTGGTGGTGGTCGTTCTGGTGGTTGCCAATCTGACCATGAACGGCAGCCAGGCCACTTCGGCTCAGGTAAAGGCGGTAATGTACAAGAATGTCACCGAGACAGTATCCGCCTCCGGCCGCATCCAGCCGCAGACCAAGGTTGACATCACGTCCGAGATCAACGGCGAGATCGTCGGTCTCTATGTGAGCGAGGGCGATCGCGTGGGTGTCGGCCAAATGCTCGTGGTTCTGGACACGGTGCA
>JAGLXI010000016.1 GCA_023132995.1 Candidatus Zixiibacteriota bacterium
ACAGCATAGGTCACATCCCCCAGCAGAAGATCGCGGTAGGTGAAGGAGTCGACCCTGCCGGATATCTCGAATCGAGGTTCATCCAGGTAGCCACCGACAGAGGCCCGGCACGAAACCAGGCCGTCAATCGCCAGCATGGTATCATGCAGACTCAACCAGGGCGCGACGGGAATCCGCTCAAGGGCCAGATTCAAGTCCAGCGCTTCATCGTAGTCGGCCCGACCGTTAACGGAGATCGAGGAACCGTTGTTACCGATTGTGATTCCCCTCAAATCGAAGCCGGCCGAATCGATCTCAATATCCAACTCCCCGACATTGTAGAAGTCGTTTTCAAGAACCCACAGGGACAGCGAATCAATCCCCAGTTGCATCGGCGCGGCCTGATGGTTCAGCAGGCCGCGAGCCGCAACGTTTGCACGTCGGTTGTACAGATAGACGGAGTCTATGCGGACCAGGTTGGAGTCAACCGTTAACCTGCCATAGAGAGTATCAAAGGGCAAGCTCCACGCATGTCCATCGAGATACCTGAGTTCGACATCACCCCGCTTACCGGTCAGAAAACGGCTGATGCCCGCGTCGGCGACGAACTCCCTGCTGAAAAGCCCGTAGAGCCACAGAGAATCCGACACGAACTGTCCATGCAGGTCGGGGTCGCGCGTTTTACCCGATATGCTCGCGACAGCCTGCCCGCGACCGCCGGGCTCCTCCAGAAACAACTTTCCCCGGTAACGATCAAGATTGACCAGGTCAGCCCGAACGCGCAGATCGAGTTCTCCGTCGTAGTCAATCGGCCCACTGACGTAGAACACGTTCTCGAAATAGTCGAACCGAAACGAATCGACAAAGACCAGCGAGTCGGTCGTTATCATCAGGTCACCGAGGGCACCGTGAAAATGATAGTCGTGGAATACGGATTCGTGGAGTTCGGTATTGATTTTCAATACCATCGTTCGCTTTTTGAACGACTCTCCAACAAGGCTGATACGCCCGCTGAGATCCGAGTGGAAACTGGAGGCAACCAGTCTTCGCAGATCGAAGTTCCTGATATCGGCGTCGAGGCGGTATTGCTCCGGACGGATCGAGAAGTCGATCTCGCCGCTGCCATCGATGGCGCAGTTGCCGAAGACCATCCCGTAGAGCGTGTCCAGTACCAGGTGCCGGTCGGCCAGGTGAAAGCCGGCGTGCAGGTTCTCAAAAGACGCAAACATGAAGTCACCGCCGATATCCGCCTCCCCCTGCAGACGTCCCTTCTCAAATGTAACAACACCGTTGAGGTCAAGTACGCCCCGCAAGCGCGGGCCAATGTGGGCGGCGATATCGGACAGGTCGACGTTGTCTGCGGCAAAACTCACGAGGCCGGCCGGCTCCGTGCCGAGGCTCACGTTGCCGTCTAACCTGATACGGGTATCCTCGCTGATAATAGCCAAATCCTTAAAGAGCAGGTTTCCGTTCGAGTAGGTCAGTTTGCCGACAGCGGCATCTAGCTGGAAGCGGTTGTCGGCAGTGGCAAACTCAAACCTCTCGACGTCAACAGCATAGGTTTCCTCGGCCCCCCGGAGCGCCAGCGACACTATGATAT
Organism: Candidatus Zixiibacteriota bacterium; assembly: GCA_023132995.1. Taxonomy (GTDB): domain Bacteria; phylum Zixibacteria; class MSB-5A5; order GN15; family FEB-12; genus JAJRTA01. The sequence continues at coordinate 1,580 of JAGLXI010000016.1, forward strand.
CCTCAAAAGCGACGGTGTCACCGTTGAACAGGAGCTTCACGTTGATATGATTCAAACCAAGGGCGGCGATGGAAAACTGCGACAGGGTCGCCTCCCCGGCAGGCTTTGCCTCACGACTGAGACCGGGGAGCAACCAGCCCTCGGCACTGTCGCGTACAAGGGATATCTCAGCCGAGTCAAGGTACAGGTAGTCCAGGGCGTAACTCCCACTCCAGACGCGGGAGATACTGTACCCTGTGGAAATCCTTGGAAAACTTGCCAATCGGAAACGGTGGGAAGAGTCGATATACGTCACTGTCACGTCTTCCAGGACAAGCGCGGAGAAGAGGTTTCCCGACATCCGCCCAATATCAACATGTAAATTATGCGGGCCGAGGAGAGAGTCCATACGATTGCTGACAATCGCTTCCAGTCCGCCGAACTCGAAAACGTAGAGGAACAGGCCGGCCAGGATCAGCACGATGCCCCCTAACACTGCCAACAGAATTCGCCGGCGGGTCGTCATCCGTTCCGCCCCAGTTTGTCCGTTATCGCCAGAGCGCTGCTGTAGCCCTCACCGGCGACGGAACCGATGTCACTGACGACCGTTTGCAGGAGTTGCCGGGAAGCTCCCACATTGAGTGCGCCTTTCATATGCGAGAACAACTGCTTGGGCAGGTTTTCGATCATCAGGCTGGCCACGATACTCAGTTCCCTGTCGACGACAGCCAGTTCCGGACGAGAGAGAACCTTGCCGTATCCTTCGACTATCATCCACCGGAAGACCTCCGGCGCGACAGACTCAACTTTGGCCTTGAGTGGCTCGTAGCTGTCCCCGTAGACCCTCCGACACAGCTTTATGCCGTTATCAAACCAGGCGGTGGATTCGTCGCTGCCGTACGGTTGTAGCGTCGAGTTTCCGTGGTAGTCCGGGAATGCCTCCCCGAGAACCTCGGCGGCAATCAACATCCGCGGAAACCCGAGAAACAGATAACTCTGCAGAACCACTTCGTACAGTTGATCGCGCCGCACGGAATACCGGCGGCCCAATGCAACCGCCTCGTTTAATACATCCGTCCGACCGACGGCGATGGCCGCAGAAAAGAGGGCCAGCGACCGTGTAACCTCGTCCTGCTTCGGCCGAAAAGCCGTCAGGATGTCCAGAAACCCGTCCGAATCGACATTGGAACCCATCGCTGCCAGTAAAGCGAAAAGCTGAGGCGGTGGCAATAATTAACTTAGCGGTGGAGTGTTCGCAGCCTGCTCTCTATGTGTCGCAGGGTTTGCTTAAGGCGATTGATCTCACGATAGAGGGAATCATCGGCGGTTGCCCGGCTGTGGTCGGCGGTGGTTGAACCTGATAACCAACCGCCCGTGGTCAATTTTCGCTGGCCCACTTTCAGCCGCGTGAAGTAGGAACTGTTTTGGCGGACAAAACCGACTTCGAGAACCGCGCCCGGCCTCCTGCCACGAACCTCATTCATCAGTTCGCTGACGCAGGTAATGGGGCTGTCGTCAACTCTGAATATGAGGTCGCCCTTGCGAAGTCCCGCTCTCGCCGCCGGTGAGGCGGGGACAATATCCGTGATAAGGGTACCCCTGTCGATGATCGTGTAATGCTGGGAGCCGGCCGCGGCAAACTGGTTGGGAGAACCGATTTCGATACCGGGTGATATCTCTATATCTACCGTCTCCACGCCGATGTACCCGGCCATGCGGTCGCCCTTAGTAAGGACATATTCGACAGCAGGGCGAATCTTGTATACCGGCATGGCCAGGCCGACCTCAGCCGGTTGACCTTCGCCGATGCCACCCGTGATTACGCCCACCAGCGAGCCCGACAGGTCAAACAAACCGCCGCCGATAGTCCCGGACGTTATGGGTGCCGAAAACTGCAGGGCTCCGTCCGGCCGAGCGCCGGCGCAAAACCCGATGGACGGACAGGCTCTAAGTCCATAGGCGTTGCCGACCGCGAGCACCATCTGTCCGGCGCAGGTATAGTGCGCAGAATGTCTCGCCGGAGAACCAATGTGGTCCGCAACAGCCAACACGGCCAGTCCGGTATGGTAGTCGATACCCACCAACCGACCGGCCATAACCCGACCTTCGAAACTCACCGTTATGCGATCCCGCCCGGCCACTGACGTCGCCGCCACCAGTATGTGTCCCGCGCTGTCGAATACTATGCCTGAGGATATCAACCGCTGCACGGCTTCATCAGCAGCGCCTTCAAACAGACTGGCCTGAATGCGTCGGGATGCCTCGACCGTCACCACCGAGCGCGACACCGAGCAGACCAGCTTGCTTAGCCCGTTCTCAAGCGAATACAAGCTGCTATCGCCGGCGGAAATCCTGTCGGTAAAAAAGACCGCCACTAAACATGACAGGATGATCATGGTGGCGGTCGACAAACGAATCTTTAGCATTTTAGTACGCGTGCACACCCTCATTCTCAGAGACTGAACGGGGCGAGGAGTAGATTCTCACAACCGGCCGCAACAGATAGTAATCTGCAACATACGGCATCGGTCTGGCGCTGCTTGACGTAAGCCGGGCCAGTTCATGGCTCTCTTCCCAGGAGCCAAAGCGACCAACCGGCGCCAGTGTACGCGATATACGGCCTATTCTCTCAGCCCGGGCCAACTGGTCGCTCAAAGACCAGTCCTCCCTGAGACTAACCGTCAAATTGGGATTCGTCACCGGCTGGACAGTGAGGTACGAATCATCGAGCGTCCTGCCCTCAGAGACGATCACCGCCGGCCTGGTATCTTCCTGCAACGTGGGCAGGGTGGCCACAATCGCAAAAACCGCTAAGCACGCCATTGCCAGGGCTGGTGCCAGCCGCCGCCAGAAGAAGGACGGCGCCGAACTGGGCAGGTAAGCCCTGGTATGCGTCTCGGCAAAACGCTCCTTGCCGATTCGGTTAAGAACGGCGACATTGAAATCATCGGAGAGCCTTATCCCGGGAATCTCCCGGGCGGCACCCGCCATATCTCGATAGATGGCTTCTTCTCGACGGCAACTCGCGCACGTGAGAAGATGCTCCCTGACCGCCTGCTTCCTGTGGCCGTCGAGTTCGCCGTTACAGTAAGCCGACAGGTAGGAGCGTGCCTTTCGACAACGCATTGTATTCCTCCATCCTCGGTTGCAGTTTGTCACGGAGCATCATCCGGGCCCGGTTCACACGTGATTTGACCGTGCCCAGAGGGACCGCCAGAACCTTGGCTACTTCCTCGTACGACATTTCTTGTACATCCCTAAGCATGAACGCCGTTCGGTACTTTTCGGGAAGACCCCCGATCGCCGAGTTGAGCGCCTGCGGTAAATGGCTGGGAAGCTTCATCTCCACCGCCAGTTCCGCCTCACTGCCCTGCATGTCCGTTATGTCGTAGAACTTGAATTTCTTTCTCTTGCGCAGCTCATTGCGAGCTAAGTTCAGGGCTATCGTATAGATCCAGGTGGAGAAACAGTGCTGGAAATTGAACGACTGCCGGTGCTGATAGACCCTGACAAACGTCTCCTGAACGATATCCTCCGCCTCCTCAGTCGAAGAGAGCATGCGTCCGATTACATTCATCAGCCGCCCCTTGTAACGATCTACAAGCTGACTGAAAGCCATCATGTCACCGTTCTGGATCGCTCGAACCAGGGAGTAGTCAATGTCCTTGTCGGTTTGCTTCACCATCAGTAACCTTGCGTTTGCTCGTCCTATTAGATACTACCCGCCAGTGTTGTCAAAGTTCCGGGTTTTTTCGTCGGAATAAAATAGTCACTTTGTTGCGTCCCAACAAGTTGGCTGTCAATTCCGGGATTGCCCACTCAGTCTTCCGTCCCATCTCTACTCAACATGACCGGCAACATGACGACTGCCCACCCTCGAGAACCGGACGCGCAGCCTGGATCAGCCTATCGGCATTCGGAACAGTTCTCCCCAGGGCGAAAGATATAGCAAAATCCCGAACAGCAACAGCAACGTGATCGGAAGGGCCATCTGCCGGTAAACTCGGAGCAGATCGCTCTTGAAATAGTCATTGGTCAAGATAAGGCAAAGATGCGTCGGTGAAAGCATTATTCCGACATAGCCCGAAATGTAGGCCAACAGAATCAACGACGGGGCGATCTCCGGCTGAAAAAGGAAACCGGCCAGGATTGTATAGCCCATTGCCACGTATGCGGCCACCATCCCTGTCAAAAGCCCGGCCGTGAAACAAACCAGGAAAACCACCAACTCCTGCGGCAGATTGTACTCGGATGACAGCCTCGGAATCGATTCTATCGCCCCGGAAAGCTCCAGTGATGTCTGGAATGATAGCGTCCCGAACACGAGCAGAATCAGTTTATACGAGAGCCCGTGCCGGAGCGCCTTGAGTAGCTTGTCCCGATCCGGGCGCTCCCTGGCGATCAGCGCAGCCGTCGAGAGTAGGATCGCCAGAGCCAGTTCGATCTGCAGAACGCCGTACAACAGGATCGCCAATACTATCGGCCACAGGGCCCCGATAATACCCGGAACGGCCCGCTTCATATCAGCGTGGCCGGCGTTGCTGTTGTCTATTCGGCGGATGAAAAAGATAAGACCGATCACTACCATAGCAAGTGTCATGGGAAACTGCAGAAGTGAGACACGGCCAATGGGCAGACCGGTGATGGCCTCGGTGAGAATGATACCCGGGTAGATCGGCCAGAAAAATTCGACAATGTGCCTAAACCAGTAGTTGGTGACGGTACGGAACTCAGGCTGGTATTTGCCGGCTCCAAGGACATTATCGACCAGCGGCGCGGAAAGCAGTGATCCCCCCGGCATCGGCATCAGACCGACCATAGGAGGTAGAGTCGCGCAGGCAGTCCGCTTGCCCCCCCACAGCGCTCGGCAGGCGGCAGCGAGCCTGTCAAGATAGCGCAATTCCGTCAAAAGCGAACCGAGGAACGTTATCTGGACCACTACCGCAGTCAGAAACAAAAACCGCCGTGATCCCAGAAGCTCCCAGTAGCCTGACAGCAGTGTCGCCGGTTCCACAGAATAGAAAAGGGCCGTGAGAAGTCCCGCACCAAAGAGCGTGACGCCCACCGACACCTTCTTGCGCAGAGCCACAATGATAAGCCCAAAGACAACGATCAGTCGGGCGGCTTCCATTGCTGACGGTACACAGAACCCGGCCCGATGTCAATTGGAGGCTTCCAGCGCCGACTTGACAAACGGCCCGCGGCGTATACTTTGGTACTTGGAATGGAAAAACCTGCCACAGCGATCCGCACTGCAACCGACCTGGGAAAGCTCTTTGCCCCCCTCGCTGACCAGCCGGGCGCTGTCTGGCTAGATTCATCACTTGGCTTTGGTGATCGCGGACAATATTCCTTCATTGCCCGCAACCCGGCCGTGGACGTGTGTGTCAATGGAGAAAATCTGACCATGCGCAAGCCCGGCGGGGAGCTTCAGGTTTTTCACCAAAGCAGCTCATGGGATCTTCTTGAGCGACTCTGGGCGGACGAGAGGCGTTTCTCAATTGGTTATATCAGTTACGAGGCGTCGCTGCCCTTTGTCGGCCTTGAATCCATCAGCCAATCGGGGGCGGTCCCGTCCGTCAGGTTCCTGTTCTACGACTCGGTCCTGAAACTGGATCATCTCACACAAGAACTATCGGCCACGAATCCCGCCGTTGACGACTACTCCGATCTGACCGGCGCCGACCGGCCCGATACAGTCGCAAGCGCACCGGACCCGGGAGTGGTCCGCCCGGTCATCTCGCGGCGGGACTATCTCGACCGCGTCAGAACAATCAAGCGGCATATCCGCGAGGGTGACATCTACCAGGCAAATTTTACGACGCGGCTTGACGTTCGGAGCAGCCTGCATCCATTTGACGCATACAACCGGTTGAGGAGCCTGAACCCCGCTCCTTACAGCGCCTGGCTGAACTTCGGCGACTACAGGGTGCTGTCTTCTTCGCCGGAGCGGATGTTTCTCAAGTGCAAGGATCTCATAACGACCGGGCCGATCAAGGGAACCATCGCCACCGGCGAGAGCGAGATCGAGACCCTTCGCAACCGGCAGCGGCTTCTGGGTTCCGACAAGGACAGGGCGGAACTCCTGATGATTGTCGATCTGGAGCGCAATGACCTGGGTCGAATCTCCTGCACCGGTTCCGTGCACGTCGACGAACTGTATCGGCCCGAAACGTATTCGTCGGTGATTCACCTGGTCAGCGACATCAGCGCCAGGCTCCAGCCACAGACGACCATGAAAGAAACACTGGCGGCACTTCTGCCCGGAGGATCGATAACCGGCGCTCCCAAGAAAAGAGCGGTGGAGATTCTGCGTGAACTGGAAACTGCACCGCGCTCGGTCTACACCGGCGTGATCGGGTATGTGCATGGCGACCGGGCAGACTTCAGTATTGCCATTCGGACTATGACTCATGCAGACGGCGTGTTCTATGTCTATGCCGGGGGTGGTATCGTGGCCGACAGCGAGCCGGAAGCAGAGTACGACGAGATGCGCTTGAAGGCCTCGAACATGCTGCGGGCCCTGTGCGTGAAGACGGAGGACGTCAGTTGGTAACGACAGTCACTTCGATTAACGGCCGGCTGGTTGAGCGCAAGGACGCCAGGATATCGGTCTTTGACAATTCTCTTCTGTATGCCGAGGGGCTGTTTGAAACGCTGCTTGTCATTGACGACCGCCTTGTCTTCGCCGGAGAACACCTGCGGCGACTGTATCGCGGGGCGCGCATCATCGGTCTGGACATACCGGTGTCCCCGGAGAAACTGACCCGCTGGATGATCAAAACGGTGCACGCCCACCCCGACCGCATCACCAAACTTCGTCTGACCGTTACCAGCGGCGAGGCGGCCCGGTGGGTGGGACGTCAGGGAAAACCGCAGATCGTATTGAGTGCATCGCCGCACCAGATGCCCACGAAGCCGTTCCGGCTGCATGTATCGGAGTTCAAGGTAGACCAGAAGTCCATTTTCCGAAGGATAAAGACGATCTCATACGCAATTCACGCCGCCGCCCTGAAACAGGCCCGGCAGAAGGACTGCGACGACGCGCTGCTCCTGAATCAGAACCATCAGGTCGCCGAAGTTACTTCCGCGAACCTCTACTGGGTCAGAAACGGCCGTGTCTTCACGCCGCCCATAGGGTCCGGCTGTCTCGAAGGCATAACACGGAAGATCGTTCTGCGGGAAGCCCGAAAGCTCGATCATGCGATCACAGAGAAGGACGCTTCCCTAAACCGCCTGCTTGATGCGGATGAGGTATTCATTTCCAGTTCGTTGAAGCTCGTCGTCGGGGTCTCCCACATACGAGTCGGCCGCAGGAATCATTCCTTCCCGTCCGGGCCGATAACAGGTATGTTCTCAGAGCATTTCCATCGTCTGGTGCATTTGAACTAAGGCGGTTCGACTCGGCCCAGTAGTTCCATCAAGCCAAGCATCATCCAGCTACGCAAAGAACCCACCACTGCAACGGCCCCAAGACCTTCGCCGTTTTTATTTTGACTCACTCAGGAGAGGTCGTCTATCTTGCCTTCAAGTTGTCGATGTCGCTTGAGTTGAGGATTACCCGATGAACAAACTACTGAGATACATGCTCGTTATGGGGCTACTTCTGGCCATCTCGCCGAGACCGGCGGCGCAGAGCGAGTACCTGGTCGCCCAGAGCAGCCTGTACGATATCCCGCCCCGCTGGCTGGTAGACATGCCTACCGCCGGCACGCTGCCACGGGGACATTTCGATGTCGGGTTCCGGTTCTACCCCAACGGCGGGGCGCTGACTCATACCGACATCGGTCTCTCCAGCCGCATAATGCTTGGTATCTCCTTCGGTGGCGAGGGCGTCATAACAGCGGGTGATCCCGACTGGAATCCGAAACTGGAGTTCAATGCCAAGTTCCGCATTATCGATGAGATGGAGTTCTTCCCGGCGGTGACAGTCGGATTCAGTTCGCAGGGTCTGGGCGCCTACGATGACGAGTTCAAGCGTTACAGCTACAAATCGCGCGGGTTCTACGGCGTTATCAGCCGCAGTTTCTACTTCTACGGCTGGACATCGGGATGGCACGCCGGGGTCAATCATTCTCTGGAACATGATGACGGCGACAAAGATGTAAACGTCTTTGGTGGATTCGACGCCACCTTCAAATACAACCTGGCCCTGCTGCTGGAGTTCGACGCCGCCCTTAACGATAACAAATCCTATGATTTCGCCGGTAAGGGTCGCGGTTACTTCAATACTTCGATCAAGTGGCTCTTCACCGAGAACCTCGAACTGGAATTATTATTCAAGGACATCCTGGTGAATCGGCGCCAGTCGAGTACTCTGACGCGCGCCGTGCGCCTGACCTACATCGATCGGTTTTAGGCTTTGTTGGCAGGTTTGAAGACGAACCTACCCTTGTATCTATCGATATTGACAAATCCCTCGATAACACCACCGGTGTCGGACTTGCACAGGAGAGTTGACAGGTCGCCACCCATAGAATGCCCGATGATAATCAACGGCGGCAGGTTCCAGGTCCGGATCAGATCCCATAGTCGAGCGAGATGAGACTCGAAACCGTATCCGTCCCGACGCGAAGAGCCGGAACTCCTACCGTAACCAACCAGGTCGGGGACAACGAGATTGAAACCGTCGAAACGTGCATCATCGAACACATCCTCAAAACTCAGCCCCGAATCACCGAGACCATGAATGAACAGGAGCGTTCTCCGCTCTGGTGTCGGGTCGTTGTGTCTTACGTACAACCGCTCATCACCGGTCTTGAAGAACGCCTCCGGCATCTCATCTCCTGTTGTCCGATCTCACAGCAAGTAGTCAGGCCCCCATGAGCTTACTCTCCGATTATCTTGACAATCACGCGCTTCTTGCGACGGCCGTCGAACTCGGCGTAGTAAACCTGCTGCCAGGGACCGAGATCCATCCGGCCTTTGGTCACCGGCAGCAGGACCTGGCTGTGGATCAGCAGGTTCTTTAGATGGGCGTCGCCGTTGTCCTCGCCGGTGCGGTGATGGCGATAGTCCGGCCCCTGGGGCGCAAGCTTGTCCAGCCATTCGTCGATGTCCTGGATCAGTCCCGACTCGTCATCGTTGACATAAACCGCCGCCGTTATGTGCATGGCTGAGACAAGGATCAACCCTTCCGCAACGCCGCTCTCGGCCAGAGCCTCTTCGACCCGATCGGTGATGTTTATGTACTCCCGCCGCCGGGCGGTATTGAACGAGAGGTACTCGGTATGGCTCTTCATCATACACTTGCCGGGACCGCGTCACAAAGCACAGTCCCGGCGTTCCCCATGTTAGGTGGTTCAGCAACCGCCGCCGCCACGGGAGTAGATGTCATCCAGGACAATCCCGAAGCAGCGGTTTCAAGCTCTATTGCGACTGCCAGTCGATCCAGGCGCCGACAGAATACTTGTCTACCAGTTCGGCTTTGAGTTGACCGGCCTCCTCAGGCGTCTCAAAGCTGCCGAGCCGTACGCGGTAGTAGGTTTGGCCATCGACCTCCACCGTGGTCATGTAGGGCTCGTAACCGCGCTCGGCGTATTTTTCTATGAGGTGCTGGGCGTAATCAAGCGACTCACACGCGGCCACCTGCACCGTATAGCCCGACCCCTCCGGGCGCTGGGGCGAATACTTCGGCTCCTCTTGCTGTGACACTTCCGGCTGCACCGCCGCCAAGTCCGAGACCGTCTCCGGGGGCGCGACGCCGGCATCAATCTGCGAGGTATCGGTCGCCTGCGCCTCCTGCTCCATCATCTCCTGTTCCAATTTGGCGGCGTCTTCCTTCTTCTGAGCGCACCCGGCAGCCAGCAATAACAGCAACGCGATGGATATTACAAGTCGAGTATAATTCATCATTCCTCCAGCAACTGAACCAGCCCCGATAACTGACCTGCGCAGACACGCCACACACACGAGGCTCGACCCAATGATATCTTCTGCGCATACAAACGACGGACGCCGAACACTGTCAATATAAAAACGCGGCTGCCCTCACCGGGCTGTTAGACACCGGGATACAACCGACTCAGGAACGATCAGCCGGGCTTACACCCCAGTGCAACTTGCGCTTGAGAACCTTGTAGAACGTGTTCTCGGGAAAGACGATGATCTTAAGCAGGAAGGGCGCCTTGGTGACAATCACCTTGTCGGTGTCAATCAGGGGCGCCATCACCTGGCCGTCGAGCGTCAGACCGGCGACCCCGTGCTCGGAATGGATTTTCAACTCCAGCACGTCGTTGGCGGAGAAGATTATCGGCCGAGTGGACAGTGAAAACGACGAGATGGGCGTGGCGATGATCGCCTCCATCTTGGGCTGCACTATCGGCCCGCCCGCAGCCAGCGAATAAGCCGTGGAACCGGTCGGCGTCGACAGAATCAGCCCGTCCGCCTTGTACGTCACCAAGTCCTCACCGTTCACGCACAGGTTGATGTCTATGATGCGGGCCACCGGCCCGTTGTCGACGACAACGTCGTTGAGGGCATAGGGGTTGCCCAGCCTCGGTTTGCCCTCAATCCTGGTTTCCAGCAGCATGCGCTCCTCTATGTCGTATTTTCCCGCCACAATGGCGTCCAGAGCGTATGTCAATTGCTTTGGGCGCAACTGGGTGAGGAATCCCAGCGAGCCAAGATTAATACCGAGAAGCGGCGTTCCCACGGTGCCGATCTCGCGGGCCGCGGCCAGGAACGTGCCGTCACCACCCATGGAGACCAGTATGTCAACGTCGTGAGCTATCTGCTTGCGGGTCGCACACGGCAGCGATTCTTCGGCGATGTCGGCAAGCTCCTGCGAAAGCACCAACTGGTTGCCGGATTCCCGCGCCCAGGTTATAAAGGTAACAATGGCGTCGCGCGCGCCTTCACGTTTCATATTGGCTATCAGCCCGAAGCGCATGGTATCACCTTACGTACCGTCGTCCGCCGCTACCGATTCCGTTCTATGGGCCATAGCCTTTTCCCTACCCACCCCATTCCTGCGGAACATCAGCTTCTGCAAGAATCCCCTTCCCTCCTTGTCCCCCGGTGCGACGATACCCGCCACCTCGCGGGCAAGCCCGGCCGCATCCAGGCCCAATTCCTTAAGCAGCAGAGCCCGGTTGCCGTGAGTAACGTACCGGTCCGGAAGCCCCAGTGCCTTGAACCTGCCCTGATACCCGTGGTCGAGCAGGAATCCCCCCACCGTCTGGCCGAAACCTCCGCGCAGCGAGTTCTCCTCGACCGTAACGATAGCCCGCGCCACACCGATGGCATGTTGCAACATTTCGCTGTCGAACGGTTTCACGAAGCGGGCGTTCACCACTGCCACCGCCAGGCCCTGTTCAGTAAGCATCTCGGCGGCTTGCTTTGAGGCCGACACCATTGATCCCGTGGCCAGAATCACCGTGTCCGAGAGCGGAGATTGCAGTTCCCATTTCCCCCACTCGATTTCGGCGACCTCGGCCGTGATGTCGGTCGGGACTTCCGCACGCGGGTATCGCAGCGCCACCGGCCCCGGCAGTTCATGACCGATAGTGTAGTGCAGCAGGGAGCGCAGTTCGTTTCCGTCCGCGGGGGCCGCCACTGTCAGGTTGGGAACGTTACCCAGATACGACAGGTCAAAAGCGCCGTGGTGAGTAGGGCCGTCCTCGCCGACCAGTCCGGCGCGGTCCATGCAGAAAACAACCGGCAACTCCTGAAGAGCGATATCATGTATAATCTGATCGTACGCCCGCTGCATAAAGGTCGAATACACTGCCACATACGGCCGAGCGCCGGCTGCAGCCAGACCAGCCGCAAAACAACTGGCGTGCGCCTCGGCGATCCCGACATCAAAGAAACGCTCCGGGAATACACTTGCGAATTTGTCCAGGCCGGTGCCGGTGGCCATTGCCGCCGTGACGGCAATGACGCGTTTGTCTTTCCGGCCGAGCTCGACCATTGTATCGGAGAAGACCGACGTGTAGCTGGGCCTGCTTGACGATTTGCGGGCCAGCTTGCCGGTGACCTTGTCGAACCTGCCGACTCCATGATAGCGAGTGGGGTCGCCCTCTGCGGGCTCGTAGCCCTTGCCTTTGACGGTAGCCACGTGGAGCATGATGGGCCCCTGGAGATTCTTCAGTCTTTGTAGTGTCTTGATCACCAGCGACAGATCGTGACCGTCTATCGGCCCGAAGTAGCGAAACCCGAAGTTCTGGAAAAGCATGCCGGGTACCAGCAGACCTTTAACCGACTTCTCGATCTTGGCGATGGTCTCCCTTATCCTGTCGCGCCGCTTGAATCTTCCGGTCATCTCCCAGATTTCATCGCGCAGCCTGTTGAACTTCTCATCGGACATGATATTGGTCAGGTACTTCGATATGGCGCCGACGTTCTTGGAGATTGACCAGGTGTTGTCGTTGAGAACCACCAACAGGTCCTTTTTCGAGGAACCGGCGTTGTTCATGCCTTCAAAGGCCAGCCCGCCGGTCAGAGAACCGTCACCGATAATCGCCACTACCTTGTAGTCCAGGCCGGCGTTGTCACGGGCAGCCGCGAAACCGAGCGCGGCCGAAATCGAGGTAGAGGCGTGCCCGGCGCCGAACGGGTCGCAGTCTGATTCGGAACGCTTGGTAAAACCGGACAACCCGCCGTGCTGACGAATAGTATGAAAGCTGTCGCGCCGTCCGGTCAGCAGCTTATGAGCGTACGACTGGTGGCTGACATCCCAGATGAGCTTGTCTGATGGTGAGTCAAACACGTAGTGCAGAGCAACAGTCAGTTCCACCGCGCCTAAGTTCGTGGCCAGATGGCCGCCGGTGTGAGAAACGGCCGAGATGATCTCGCGCCTGATTTCCTCTGACAGCTCGGCCAGTTCCTCTTCCGAGAGCGTCTTCAGATCATCGGGAGAGTCTATTTTAGAGAGATACTTCATTCGTCAACCATCGCCGGTCAGTTTTGCCGTCGGCCAATGAACTCTGCAATGTACATAAGCATATTCTCATCCGATTCGTCAAACACGGCCAGCGCCTCGTCGACAAGGCGGCGGACGTCGTCACGGGCCGTCTGTAAACCCACTGCTGCGGGATAAGTGGCCTTCTGCTTTTTACTATCCGCCCCGACTTCCTTTCCCAACAGATGCTGATCTCCGGCAATGTCCAGAATATCGTCAACAATCTGAAAGGCAAGCCCGATTTTCTCCCCGTAAGTAGTCAGGAGGATCATCAGGCCTCTATCGGCGTCGGCCAGGAGAGCGCCGATCCGAACGGCGCCGCGAATCAGGGC
>JAGLXI010000160.1 GCA_023132995.1 Candidatus Zixiibacteriota bacterium
GGAATCGGAGAAGAAATCCGAGAGACTGACGCTAAGCGCTTCCAGGATATCGGCCAGCGAGTCTATCTGAATCGAGGTCTGGTCGTTCTCAAGCTGCGAGATAAAACCCTTGCTCAGTCCCGCGCGGTTGGCCAGCTCTTCCTGGGTCAGGTCCGACGACAGCCTTAGGGCCTTGATCTTCTCACCAATTTTCAGTGTCACAGTATTCCCGGCCAGTATCCGTGTTTAGTATACAAGACCAAATTGTTTAATAAAGGCGACACAACATATATGACAGGCTTTGCTTGTCAAGCCCGTTTTTCAGAGTGCGGCAGTTATTTTGCCTTCGCGCTTTTCGACGCTGCAGATGGCCGTGACACTCACAAGGCCTTGCTGAAAAAGTCACAATAGCTGGGCTGCCGAAGCATTGATACTGTGCTGCCGTGCGTCTCTGCCTGGCCGTGGCGCGAATCCATAGAGGCATCGGGCAGAGACACCCGACACCACCCTTTGGAGTACGTTTTTCAACAAGTTGAAATAAAGCACCGGACACCGTCAACGGTTTTATTGCTTGTCAACCGATCGGCCATTGTCTACCATTTAATCAAATCAGTCGGGAAGGTTGAAGTGAAGGCGATTGTCCCCGTAGCCGGGATCGGAACTAGACTCAGGCCACACACGTATACGTACCCCAAACCCTTGTTGACGGTTGCCGGCAAGCCGATTCTGTCGTATGTCCTGGAACCTTTGCTCCAATGCGAGCCGGACGAAGTGATTTTTGTGATTGGTTTCAAGAGCGAGTTGATCCGCCGATACGTGGAGAGCCATTACTCTTTCAAGGCCACCTTTGTCCAGCAGGATGAGCTACTGGGACTGGGGTACGCGGTTCGTCTGGGTATGGAATCGATTGACCGTGGCCCGGTTCTCGTGATCTTGGGGGATACGATTGTCGATTGCGACCTGGGTGACTTCCTCAGAACGGGCGACAGCACGCTGACCGTTTGTCAGACTTCCGATCCCAAACGGTTCGGGATTGCCGATATACAAAACGGCGTTGTAATCGGGGTGGAGGAAAAACCGGAAAGACCCAAAACCAACCTGGCGTTGATCGGCTGCTACTACATCAAGGAATCCGAAATGCTGAAGGTTGAGCTGGACAACCTGACCCGCTCGCACAAGACCGGCGATGGTGAGATACAGTTGACCGATGCACTGGCGGCGATGATCCGCAACGGGGTTAAATTCGTTCCGCACGAGGTCGAGCACTGGCTCGACTGCGGGAAGAAGGAAACGCTGCTTGAGACCAATCACTACATTCTAGCACGTCAGGGTGCGCCGGCGGCGATTGACGGCTCGGTGCTTATCCCACCGGTGTACGTGGCACCGTCGGCAAGGCTGGTCGATTCCGTCATCGGGCCGGATGTGTCCGTGGCTGATGAAGTCGAGATCAGCCGCTCGGTGGTCCGCAACTCGATAATCGGCGAAGGCTCACGCATTGAGGACTGTGTGCTGGAGCAGTCGTTGCTCGGTCGCGAGGTCATTGTAAAAGGAAAAGAGGAAATTCTTAACATTGGCGATTCCTCGGAGGTTGGCTGCACTGGAATGGACTTCGGCGGCGGCTGAACCGAGATCACCTCAAGTTGCAAGGAGTGTAAACTATGGCAGGGGGAAACTTCCTCTTTACATCGGAATCAGTCACCGAGGGGCATCCCGACAAGCTATGTGACCAGATTTCCGATGCGGTCCTCGACGAAGTATTGCGGCAGGACCGGCACGGTCGGGTTGCCTGTGAGACGTTCGTGACGACCGGGCTGGTCATTGTCGGCGGCGAAATTACAACCAATGCCTATGTCGATATCCACAACCTGGTCAAGGCCAAGGTGAAACAGATCGGCTACATCGACAGCAAGTACGGTTTCTCGTATGATTCCTGTGCCATTCTCAATGCCATTGGCTCCCAGTCGCCGGACATCGCCCAGGGAGTCGACACCGGCGGGGCGGGCGATCAGGGCCTCATGTCGGGATATGCCTGCCGGGAAACCCGTGAGCTGATGCCGATACCGATCATGCTCGCTCACAAACTCACGCGACAACTGGCCACCGTGCGCAGGAAACAGACATTGCCGTACTTAGGGCCGGACGGCAAATCGCAGGTCACGATCGAGTATCGTGACGGCAAACCACATCGTGTCGATGCGATTGTTATCTCAACTCAGCATACCGAGGAGATACTGGATCGAACTGGGAAGCGAATCACACGGAAGGCCAGGGAGGAGATTATCGACAAGGTTGTCCGTCCGGTCATCCCCCAGCGTATGATTGACAAGAAGACCAAGTTCCATATCAACCCTACCGGCAAGTTCGTTATCGGCGGGCCGCAGTCAGATACCGGTATGACCGGTCGCAAGATCATTGTGGACACCTACGGCGGGATGGCTACCCATGGCGGCGGTGCATTTTCGGGTAAGGACCCTTCAAAGGTCGACCGCTCGGCAAGCTACATGGCCCGCTACATCGCCAAGAACGTCGTGGCTTCCGGACTGGCCGACAAGTGCACCATCCAGATAGCCTATGCCATCGGCGTTGCCGAACCGGTCTCAATGATGGTGTTCACCGACCTGACTGGCAAGGTCCCCGAGGGACGTATTGTCGAATTGATCAGGAAGCACTTTGACCTCACGCCCGGGGGAATCATCGCCACCCTGAGGTTGCTGGCTCCCATTTACGCCAAGACCGCCGCCTACGGCCATTTTGGAAGGAGCGAGAAGGAGTTCACCTGGGAAAAGACTGATATGGCGAAAACACTAGCAAAGGATGCATAACACATGACCGTAAAGTCGGATATCAAAGACATCAAGCTTGCCGCTGAAGGCTGCAAGAGGATTGAATGGGCGGAGCGCAACATGCCCGTGCTCAGGTTGATCCGCGAAAGGTTCAAGAAGGAAAAACCGCTCAAGGGAACAAGCCTGGCCTGCTGCCTGCATGTTACGACGGAAACAGCCAACCTGATGCGCACCCTGAAGGCCGGTGGCGCCGACGTCGCTCTGTGTGCCTCCAACCCGCTTTCGACCCAGGATGACACCGCTGCGGCGCTTGTGAAGGAATACAAGATTCCCGTCTTTGCCGTTCACGGCGAGGACAACAAAACCTACTACCGGCATATACACCAGGCGCTTGATATGAAACCCCGAATCACGATGGACGATGGCGCCGATCTGGTCTCCACTTTGCACAATGAGCGACGCGACCTGGCTCCGAACGTGCTCGCCGGGACTGAAGAAACAACCACCGGCGTGATCCGGCTGCGGGCCATGGCGCTGCTGTTCCCGGTGGTGGCCGTCAATGATTCCAAGACCAAGCACTTCTTTGACAACCGGTACGGCACCGGCCAGTCCACGATCGACGGTATTCTGCGCGCCACCAACATGCTGCTGGCCGGATCCACGGTGGTTGTGGCCGGCTATGGCTGGTGCGGTCGCGGGCTTGCTACGCGCATGCAGGGGATGGGCGCGCACATGATTGTCACCGAGGTAGATCCCGTCAAGGCAATCGAGGCGACTATGGACGGCTTCACGGTGATGCCGATGTCTCAGGCCGCGCCGAAAGGCGACCTCTTCGTGACTCTCACCGGCGACATCAATGTCATTCGCCTTGAGCACTTCCGAAAAATGAAGGACGGGGCCATTGTCTGCAACTCCGGCCATTTTGATGTCGAACTCGATCTCAAGGCCCTGAGGAACGCTGCCAAGAAAAGCAGACTGCTTCGGCCCGGCGTTCGGGAGTATGATCTCGGCGGCAAAAGAATCAACGTGCTGGTCGAAGGCCGACTGGTGAACCTGTCGGCGGCCGAGGGCCACCCGGCGATGGTGATGGACATGTCGTTTGCCAACCAGGCTTTGGCCGCGGAGTATATTGTCAGGAATCATCGCAAGCTGGAGCGACGGGTCTACGTGGTGCCGGAGAAGATCGATTCGGCCATTGCAGCCCTGAAGCTCAAAAGCATGGGTCTCAAGATCGACCGGCTGACAGCAGAGCAGAGAGAATACCTCGCCTCCTGGAAGATAGGGACGTAAGCCAGCGCCGGTCGGAACTTACTGTAGCGCGGAGATCGCATCTTCATAACTGTCGGTAGCACAAGCGGGTGCGCCGCGTCATTCAAGCATCACTCTATATTTGTCAGGCCCGCATCTGCCCAGCCTGATCTGTTCGGCAAATGCGCACCGGCCCACGGACCGTCGGCGAACATGTATTCTACAGACGCGGTGACACTGCCAATCAATAAAAGTGGCGACGCCTACGGACACGGCGGCGGCGTGGGGCCCTCATTGAACATGTAGTCCACCAAGTAGACCAGATCGGCTATGTCGATAGGTTCGACACCGCTGGCGTCTACGTCACCCTCGTCAAAACATTCAGGCTCGGGGCCGCTGTTGAACATGAAGTCCACCAGGTAGACCAGGTCGGCGATGTCTATCGGTAGCGCACCGCTATGGTCAACGTCGCCGCGAATCACGCAGCAACCCTGCGAGGGAAGCGCCGCGATTGCCGTTACGAGATTGGGCAGGGGACCGATGTTCTGCGATGTGGGATACGTCCCCGCTTGCTGCGGCGTACCGGTGGTTTCGAGAATCGAGAGCACCTCGCTGGGAGACAGAGCCGTGCCTATGTCAGAAGGTTGACATCCTCCTTGTTCCTTGTAGACACTCTGGAGGATTGCGGCCGAGGAGGCCACGATGGGAGCGGCGCTGGAAGTTCCGGAGAAGCCGTCTTCGTACCAGTAGTTCTTGCCGTCGCCGGAGTAGTAGTTCCCGTAGCCAGTGGTCATCACACGCTCGCCCCAGCCCTGGAGATCAACCCGGGAGCCGTAGTTGGAAAACCACATCCGTGAGCGGGGAGTGTCGGTACCGCCGAACGCAGCGGGCGCCGCCCCTGCTCCTACGATGATAGCCCCGGAGTTGTTCGCCGAGAGGAACGGCCAGTGGCCACCGTTACCGGTGCCGTAGATTGCGTCGTCAAGGTCCTCGCGACCGTTTCCGGCACATTCGACAACCGTGACGCCGTTACCAACACAGGTCACTATTGCCTCGTACCATGATTGCCACCACTCGACGGGGATCAAGCCATCGTCCGGGTATGGTTCCAGACCCGTGTAGTTGGGACCGGGGAACTGTTGCTCAATAAGGAAAACCGCTCCCGGCTGCCAGTACACCTTTGGCAGTACGTGTAGCAGGGCGGTGCCAATCTGCCAGCCGTAGGTCGCGAAATTGGTGGGGGCGGCCCAGGCTGTACCGCCGTAGCTGGCCCCGGTAGTGCCGAGGGCGTCGTTGAAACTTGTCATCACTCCCAGTACCGCCGTGCCGTGGTTGTCGTCGGTGTAAGGGTCAACCGGTGTGTAACCAGTGGGGATCAGTTCCGAATAGGACGCCATGATATCGTTGTGGTCCAGGTTCCAGGAATACTCAAAATCGCAAATCTTGGTACCGAAACACCCGCTCCCATTGCCGCCGGCGCCACTGTACGTACTCCAGGCGGAGGCAGCACCTATGCCGTCCGGTGCGTCGTTGAGATACCCCTGGAGGGGCTGGTAGTTATCGGGCACAGGAAGCGGCGGCGCAAGTGGCATCGCCAGCGCGACTTCCACTTCCGGAAGCGAATTGAGCTGGTCGATCCAGTCCTCGGTCACTATACCCTCCGGGACAGTCAGAACGAAGTAGTTGTTCAGATCGGCGATATCCCTGCTCAGTCGACGCTCGGCGCGCGCGACCAGGAAGTCAACCATGTCCTCCGCCGTAGCTGACGTACGCGCCCACTCACCACCGGCAGCGGTTATCGACTGAACCACATCGGCACCCCTTAACTTGAGCACCTGATCGGCTCGATCATAGGGTACGCCTTCGCCCGAGAGGCCAATGTCAAGCTCATCGACAAACTTGACTTCGACAAGGTGCCGACTGAACCCGGGCGCTATCGAAGCCTCGGTCGGCTTGATGGCCGGTTTACGCGGTTTGAACTCGCCGCTGCTGGCAGCAGTAGCAATAAGAAGCGTGCCCACCAACACGAGCACGAGTCCGGTCTTTGGATTTACATTCACGTGTAGCCTCCAAGGTTGTTCATCCATCAATATCTGCTCTTCACATTGATCGTGGCGCGGCGGATTACTGGGCTGACACCTGACGTCGGGCTGCCGGTAGAACGATGGGACCAACTCTTGATAACGATCCTGGATCAGACGCCGTCAGGCATGCGGACACATCTCCGCACCGGTTCAATATACGGACATAAGTCGTTGACGTCAAGGTGAATCTGACTGTCTCAATTGAGCGTGTCTCAATTGAGCACCAGCGACGTCGTCACTTGGGCGACGCTACTGCGCGAACGATTCCGCTGGCACGAGGGTGAATTATTTGCTTAGTTGGCAGGTAGATCAAGGTGACAGGAGGAAGAGATGTTTTGCCCCAAGTGCCGCTATGAATATAAGGACGGCGTTTCAATCTGTCCTGATTGTGATGAGAGACTGGTCGCGTCACTCCCTACTGACGAGGACGACGCCGCTAATGATGACCCGGTATACGATGACTGGATTCAACTGGCACGGCTGACCTCGTTCGAATATGCCGAGATGGTCGCCGAGGCCTTGCGCGAAAATGACATACCGGTGATCGTCCATTCCGGCACCGGTCATTTCGGACAGACCGGCCAGATGGGCGTTTCCGCCTTCCGTCCCGTCGGAGGCGGCCTCTCACTGGCGGTGCCGAGAGAGTTCGTTGTCGAGGCCGACCAGGTAGCCGAGACAATTCTGGGTGATGATTGGAAAAATGCACGGCTGATAGATATCGAGCCCTGAGAGGTGATATGTGTTCTGGGATGCGAGTGCGCTATTCTGAGTACATAGCTCACGCCTGACCGGTCGTGTTTCGTGGGCGGCAGACGCCCCGTCTGCCCCTGATTGGGTTAACGACAGTCGTCAGGGTAATATGCTGAGCACGCAATTCTGAATGTGAGGTGAATCATGGTAGAGTTACGAAGGCACAACCGTCTCGGAGATTTCGTACGCCTATTGGGGGAACACAAGAGGCAGATCAAGGAATCCATGCCGAACTCGCATCCAATCAACAAGTACAAGCATCCTAAGAACAAAGAAATCATAAGCACCGGTGAACTATGTGTTATCTTCGTAAACTCGCACAGTTCTTTGGCAAAGAGATTCTGTTACGGATTTGGGATGGAGAGTGCTACTCAGGAGCAGTTTCAAAAGATGCTCAAGAGGCTACGCGATACGGGGTTCACTAGCAGGCTGTTGAAAAACTCG